>JAURVW010000049.1 GCA_030655275.1 Solirubrobacteraceae bacterium | reverse complement strand
ACGCGACCACTTCGAAGCGGCTTTCCCCACGCTCGAAACCGTCTGGCTCGAAACCTCGGCCGGCGACGACCAGGTGCTGTTGCTGACCCGCGAGGCACTGGCGCGCGACTTGCGTTAGCGCCACGTGCTGCTCGACCTTCAGTTCCCGCGAACACTCGACGCCTGGGTCGCCCGGTGGTTGCCGCAACGCGGCGCGACGGTGGAAGGCTGGTTGTTCGAAGGCCCGGCCGCACGGCGCGCGGCCGAACGTCGACTGCTCGCCGCCGGTGTCGTGGCGCGCTTCCACAGCGCCTACAAACCGCTGGTGCATCACTTCCTGGAACAGGTCGACACGGCCGGGCTCGAACGCGTCGCGGTGCGCTACCCGGTGCACCCGCATGCCGCACCACGGCGCTTTGCGCTCGAGGCCTACCCGCTGGTCGAGATGATCGGGTCGGCCAGCCTGTCGATGCAGCCCCTGCCCACGGAAGACGCCCTGCCCGTGTACGAGGTCGAGTTGCACTGGCTCGACGGGCGGCATCGCAGCGATACCGTCGTTGCGCCGAACCGCGTGCACACCGACCATTTGGGCGAGACCCTGCTGTCGCCGACAGCGTGGCTGCAGGGTGAGCGCGTCGAATCGGAGTACGAGGCGGTGTTTCGCAGCGCCATGCAGTGCCTACAACGCCATCCCTGGCCCGACACCGAACCTTACTTCGAGCGCCTCGACATCCGGGTCGACCTGCCCGGCATCGCGCTGGTGGCGCCGGCCGAGAGCGGGTGGATCAACAGCCACGAAGCCCTGCACGAAGACTTGTACTTCTCGCTGCTCGAGGTTTTCCAGGCGCGCAGTGGTCGACCGGCCGGCGACCGGCGCCTGCAACCGGGCCAGATCGTGCCGGACGTGCGACCCGGCGACGGCACCGTGCGGCTGCGCATCGGGCTGGGCCCGTACGCGTGTCTTGCGCCGCAGCCTGCCACCGGCAAGCATGTCGCGCTGGCGCAGGCCGAAGCGCCGATCACGCCAGAGCGGGTCGCGTCCGAGCTCGACGGGATCGCCGGGCACCGATTCGAGGTGTCGAGCGTCGAGGGCCGCGTCGTGCGCGGCGTCTATCGTGCCGGCCCCGGGCCAGCGGTGCTGATCAGCGGCGCGCAGCACGCCAACGAGACAACGGGTGTCGTGGGCGCGCTGCGTGCGGCGCAGACGCTC
>JAURVW010000048.1 GCA_030655275.1 Solirubrobacteraceae bacterium | reverse complement strand
ATCGCATCGCGGAAGACCTGGGGCCGCATCGGCGCTTGGAATAGGCTCGGGGCATGGCCGAGCGTGAAGCGATCCAGACCGACGGCGCCCCGGCGGCGATCGGGCCGTACGTGCAGGCGATCCGCACGGGCGACCTCCTCTTCTGCTCCGGGCAGATCCCGCTCGATCCGGCCACGGGCGAGCTCGTGGCCGGCGACGCAGCGGCCCAGGCCGAGCAGTGCCTCGAGAACCTCGCCGCGGTCGCCGAGGCCGCCGGCGCGAGCCTCTCGGAGGCGGTGAAGTGCACGATCTACCTCACCGATCTGGGCGAGTTCGCCGCGGTCAACGCCGTCTACGAGCAGCACGTCGGTGATCCGGCGCCGGCGCGCGTGACCGTCGAGGTCTCGGCGCTGCCGAAGGGCGCCGCCGTCGAGATCGACGCGATCATCGCCCTGGCCTAGCGGCCGCGGACGCCCCGGACGGTAGGGCCAGGACCCCGACGCATGTCGACCGTGCTGAGCGCCGATGAGCTCGCGGCGATCGCCGTCGAGGCACGGGCCAACCGTCATGAGCTCGCCGACGCCGCCGTCGACCGCGTCGTCGCCGAGCTGAGGCTGCCGCCGGCCACACGTCGCAACCTCGAGGCCGGGACGCTCGCCGCCGTCGATGCGTGCCTGGCCCGCCTTGGTGAGCCGGACGCGCCGATCGACACGTCGCTCTTCGTCGCCCACGGCCGCGCGCAGTGCGCGAGCGGCCGGTCGATCACCGAACTCCTCGCGCTCTATCGACTCAGCAACGTCGCGATGTGGGAGCACATCGAGGGGCTGCCCAGCAGCGAGCGACTCACCGGCGTGCAGGCGCTCGCGCTCGGAAGCCTGCTGCTCCAGCTCGTCGAGCAGCTCTCGGCCGCGGCCGTCGACGGGTTCCTCGAAGCCGGGGCCGAGCTGCGTCGTCGCGATCGGGCTCGGCGTGCGCGGCTGCACAGCCTGCTGCTCAGCGACCCGCCGGAGGGCCTCGACGTGATCGGCGCCGCTGCCGACCACGCCGGCTGGACCGTGCCCGACCGCGTGCGCGCCGCCGTGGCGGCGCTGCCCGTGGAGGCCGACGCCGCCGACCAGGAGCGGTCTCCGGCGCGCGTGCTCGCAGGCTCCGGAGCCCGCGGGCGGCTCGTGCTGGTGGCCGGCGACGACGAGGGTGCAGCCGACGCGGAGGCGGCCCTGAATCGCGCGGCGCTCGCCCACGGAGCCAATGGCCC
>JAURVW010000046.1 GCA_030655275.1 Solirubrobacteraceae bacterium | reverse complement strand
GACGGTCGCGCAGACGCAGGATCAAACCGACCAGCATCGGAACGCCCACGAGGGCCACGATGATGAGCAGGACGATCACTCCGCCGTTGGGCCCCGACGACGAGTCGCCTCCGCCCCGGACGTGATCGCGAGTACCGCCTCCACAGCCGCGATCCTACGGTCCGCACCCGGCGCTACGTGACCGTCGTGCGGCTCGCGCCTCAATCCCGAGCCCGAATGGGATGGTCACTCGGCGTCGATCAGGACCGGCGGTGCCCAGCTCTGCGGGCGGTTCCTCCTCCGATGGTCGGCCGCCTGGGCCGCCGCTCGGATGAACCGAGTCGGTGGGCGATAGGCGTGCTGCTCGACGTAGTGGACGATGAGCGTCGGCGCAACGACGTGCATATCTCCGTCGTCGATCCAGATCTCGCCAGTGCCCTGCACCGTCTGGCGGGACGCTCCCGACGTCTCGGCGCTGGCTGACCGTCACATGAGGGCGTCGAGCTTGCGGAGGTCGGCGGCGAGGAGGTCGTCTGCGACGAGCGACGCGACGGTGTCGTCCGTCGCTACGCCATGGATCAGGGCCGTGACCCCGACCAAGAGGTTCGCGTAGCTGCCCCAGGGGAACGCGACGAAGTCTCGCGGTTGTCGAACCTGGGAGTGCTTGTTCTCGACAGCCAGCCAGCGACGGTCTCGGCCCGTCGACGTACTGTCGGGGCGGCGATGAACGACGACCGCATCGGGGTCGCCCTCGAGGGCGACGGCGAAGAATTCAACACCCGTGGCATCGCCCACGGCGAGAGCGGACGGATCACGGACGCCTGCCGGTTCTTTCGTGTCGCGATCTCTCTCGGCAACACCGAGGCGCTGGCCAACCTGGGGAAGGCGCTTCGAATGGATGGCGACCCCGAAGGTGCCGCTGCGGCTCTGCGGTCTGCCGTCGAGGCAGGCTTCAGCAGCGAGCGGGTCTGGCTCGGTGTCGTGCTCTACGACCACCTCGGCCGTGAGGAGGAGGGCGAGGAGCTGCTTCGCAACGCCTACGTCGACGGCGAGCTCGACGCCGCGCACCAGCTCGCCCTGACGATGCTCCTCACCGACCGCAACGACGAAGCGATCGCGCTGCTCGAGCGACTCCCGGCCGAAGAGACCACTGGTGACGTCTTGGACTCCCTCTCCTCCGCGCTGCGCTTCGCCGGCCGCCCCGCCGAGGCATTGGACGCCGCTGACCGGGCCATCGCCGCCGGGCACGACGACGCGATGCTGAACCGCGCCTTCGCCCTGGCGGAGCTGCGAGACCCCG
>JAURVW010000044.1 GCA_030655275.1 Solirubrobacteraceae bacterium | reverse complement strand
GAGCGTGATCGATCCCGAGGAGGGCGCCGTCCGGCTCGTGATCGCCGTCGCGATCGCGGCCCTGCTCGTCTGTTCGCTCGCGATGCCCCATGCCTTCGAGGAGACGGGCCTCCTCTTCGCGGGGGCCTTTGCGGTCGTCCGGATCGCCCACATCGCCCTGTTCTGGATCTCGAGCCGCGACGAACCCGCCCTGCGCAGCTCCGTCACCGGGCTCGCCGTCAGCACCTTCATCGGGGCCTGCCTGCTGACGGGCGCCTTCTTCGCCGAGGGCTGGCTCCAGGCCGGCCTCTGGGTCCTGGCGCTCGCGATCGACGCCGGCGGCCCGTACTTCTTCGGCCTGGAGGGCTGGAAGGTCTCCCCGAAGCACTTTGCCGAGCGTCACGGCCTGATCATCATCATCGCCCTCGGGGAGTCGATCGTCGCGATCGGCATCGGCGTCGAGGACGTCGAGCTCACCGCGACCGTGGTGGCGGCGGCGGTCCTCGGGGTGATCCTCTCCTTCGGGCTCTGGTGGCTCTACTTCGACGTCGTCGCCAGGGTCGCGGAACGCCGGCTCGTGAACGCGGAGGTGGGGCTCGAGCAGAACGCGATCGCGCGCGACTCCTTCTCCTACCTCCACTTTCCGATGATGGCCGGGATCGTGCTGATCGCGCTCGGCCTGAAGAAGACGGTCGGGCACGTCGACGAGCCCCTGAAGCTCGTCCCGGCGACCGCGCTGCTCGGCGGATTCGCCCTGTACCTCTTCGCCCACCTCGCGTTCCGCTACCGCAACGTGAAGCGGTTCTCCTCACAGCGACTCGTCGCAGCCCTGCTCGCGCTCGCCCTGATCCCGGTGGCCGAGCAGGTCTCCGCGATCACCACGCTCGCGATGCTCGTCGTGATCGCGGCCGCCCTCATCGCCTACGAGACGATCCACTTCCGCGAGCTGCGCGACAAGATGCGCCACGAGCTCGCGCACCACTGAGCCACGGTCATGCGGCCGCGGCCGGCGCTTCCTGGGCGGGTGTCCCCGGCCACCAGAACCGCTCGCCGAGCACGGTCACCATCGCGGGGACGAGCACCGTGCGCACGAGCAGCGTGTCGAGCAGGATGCCGAAGCCGACGACGATCCCCAGCTGGGTGAGCGTGATGACCGGCAGGACGCCGAGCACCGCGAAGACCGCCGCGAGCAGGATGCCGGCGCTCGTGATCACGCCGCCCGTGGTCGAGAGCGCGGTCACGATCGAGGCACGGGTGGTCGCCCTCGCCACCTCCTCGCGGGCTCTCGTGATCAGGAAGATGTTGTAGTCGACGCCGAGCGCCACGAGGAACAGGAAGCTCAGGAGCGGCACGGCGAGGTCGACGCCGGGAAAGCCGAAGACGTGGTCGAACGCCCACGTCGAGGCACCGAGGGCCGCCGCCCAGCTCAGCACGTTCGTGAGGGCCAGCAGGACGGCCGCGACGATCGAGCGCAGCAGCAGGAGCAGGACGCCGAGCACCACGACCAGGATCAGTGGCACGACGAGCTTGCGGTCGCCGGCGGCGGCGGTCTTCTCGTCGAGGTCGGAGGCGTCCTGGCCCCCAACCTGCGGCTGGCCGGGCACCGAGCGCAGCTCGTCGCGCAGCGCGCGGATGGTCGCGAACGCGGCGTCGCTGCCGGGCTCGGCCTCGAGCTGCG
>JAURVW010000038.1 GCA_030655275.1 Solirubrobacteraceae bacterium | reverse complement strand
GCATCGACCGCGTTGCCGCCGTCGCGCAGCACCGCCGCGGCGACCTCCGCCACTTCGGGATGCCCGGCAGCGGCGATCCCACCCCGGCCGTCAGTCGCGCGGGCGGCATGGCTGTCGGCAGGCACGGATCCAATCTACCCGCGCGGTGGCTCAGGCCTGCGCACGCGGGGCAGCCATCCCGGCCAAACCAACCGCGCGGGGTCACCGGACGGTCGCGTCGACGCTGGGAGGGGCCACCCCACGGACGCGTGACGCCGCGGGGTTGCGCGGCGCTAGGAGCCTCCGCCGAGGATCTGGCCGACGCCGGCAAGCGCGCGGGCGACCTCGAGCTCTTCGTCGGCTCCCGCGGGCGCGGTGAGGGCGATGCCGTCGACGCCGTCGATGCCGAGACGGTCGGCGGCGACCTCGGCGACCGCGGAGATCGACGCGCCGGCCGGGTCGCGCGACTCGAGCGGTTCGAGCACCCAGGCCGGGAGCGGACCTCGCCAGATCGCAGCGAGTCGCTCGGCACCGGCGCGCGAGATCACCATCGGCAGGCGGACGAGGATGCGCAGCTTCGGCGCCATGGCGCGGGTGACGGCGACGAAGTGCGCGAGGCTCTTCGGGTCGGCGGTGTGCGTGACGAACAGGATGCCCGCGCCGGCCTCGGCCTTCGTGGCCGCACGCAGCGGCCGGGTGTGGATCGGCGGCGCGGCGGACGACTCGGCGACCGACACCACGAGGCCGGTCTGGGCGGCGAGTGAGGCGAGCCCGATCCCGTCGAGCTCGAAGACGCCGTCCGCTTCGCTCCCCGGCGCGAGCTGCGGCGGCCGGCCGGTGGTGCAGTGCACGGCGGGCGCGCCGACCGCCGCCAGCGCGGCCAACTCCGAGCGCAGGGCCAGTTGGGTGCGGTCGCGGCAGTCGAGCGCAGCCCAAGGTCGCAGGCCCTCGCCGGCGACGATGCTCGCGCGCACCGCGGGTGGGAGCTGCAGCCGGGCCCAGGGCGCATCACCGAGCAGGGCGAGGTCGACCTTGCCGGCGAGTGCCGAGGCGAGCCGTCGCTCACCATCGGGATCCGGACCGGGCGACGGCAGGTCGGCCACGATCACCTGGCGTCGGCGCAGGAGGGCCTCGAGCTCCTGCGCGGCGAGCGAGGCCGGCGCGGGCACGACGGGCGCGCGCGACGCGACCCTTGGGCTGGCGGCGAGGAGCGACTGGGCGTGTGGACCCTTCATGTCCTCTCAGTCGGCTCCCGCGCGCCATCCGCGACCGCAGCCATCGAATGATCGAGCGTAGGCCCGGTCGTGACGGCCGCCGGCTCGGCGACAGCCGCCGTCGAGGCAGCGCCCGTCCCCTCGACGCCCGCGGCACGCAGCGCCACCCAGACGAGGTCGCGCCGCAGCGGCAGCGCCGGGATCCGGACCCCGGTGGCCGCGCGGACGGCATTCGCGAGCGCGGGCGCCACGGGATTGAACGGGCTCTCGCTCATGGGCTTGGCGCCGAGCGGACCGAGCGTGTCGAAGGTGTCGGCGAAGAGCACCTCCGTCTTCGGTACGTCGGCCATCATCGGCAGGAGGTAGGTGCGGAACGACCGGGTGGTCACGTCGCCGGTCGCGTCGATCTCGACCGCCTCGCTCGTCGCCGCGCCGAATGCCTGGGCGACGCCGCCCTCCACCTGCGCGCGGCACTGCGCGGGGTTCATCACGTAGCCCGCGTCGGCCGCATGCACGCTCTGCAGGACCTGGATCTCGCCGGTCGGCGGGTGCACCGCCACCCGGAACCCGTGCACGTTGAAGGC
>JAURVW010000036.1 GCA_030655275.1 Solirubrobacteraceae bacterium | reverse complement strand
TCATCGACCTCGACGCCATCGCCGACAACGTCCGCCACTTCCGCCGACTCACCCGGGTCGAGGTGATCGCCGTCGTGAAGGCGAACGGCTACGGTCATGGCGCCGCCGCCGCCGCCGTCGCGGCCCTCTCCGCCGGGGCATCCAGGATCGGCGTCGCCGAGATCCCCGAAGCGCTCGAGCTGCGCCGGCAGGGCGTGCATGCGCCGATCCTCGCCTGGCTGCATGCGCCGGGCGAGCGGTTCGAACAAGCGGCCGCGCACGATATCGAGGTCAGCATCTCGTCCTTCGACCAGCTCGAGGCGGCGGCGGCCGCGGCAGCTGTGGACCGCCCCGTCGGTGTGCACCTGAAGTTCGAGACCGGTCTGTCCCGCAACGGCATCGCCCCGGCCGACTGGGGGCGCGTCCTCGCGGAGGCAGCGCGGCTCGAGCGCATCGGGCGGCTGCGCATCGTCGGCCTGTTCAGCCACCTGTCGAACACATCGGTCGAGGACGACCGGGCCTCACTCGCGAAGTTCGACGAGGCCGTTGCGGCTGCGGCGGCCGTCGGCATCCGCCCCGAGATCCGTCACCTCGCGGCCACCGCCGCCGCCATCGACCTGCCGGAGACGCGGCTCGACGCGGTGCGCGTCGGCATCGGGCTCTACGGGTTGTCGCCCTTCGACGACCGCTCGTCCGCCGAGCTGGGGCTGCGCCCCGCGATGACTCTGCGCGGAGCCGTCGCGGCGGTCCGTCGTGTTCCCGCCGGCACCGGTGTGTCCTACGGCTACGACCACCGGACCGACCGCGACACGACACTGGTGCTCGTGCCCTTCGGCTACGCCGACGGCGTGCCGCGCAGCGCGTCGGGAAGGCTCCCCGTCTCGATAGCCGGGCGCCGCTTCCTGAACGTGGGCCGGATCGCGATGGATCAGTTCGTGGTCGACGTCGGCGACACCCCGGTCTCGATCGGCGACGAGGTCGTGCTGTTCGGCGACCCCACACTCGGCGTCCCCTCGGCGGCGGAATGGGCGGATGCCGCGGGCACGATCAATTACGAGATCGTCACCCGCATCGGTCCTCGAGTTCCGCGGAGGGCGTCATGAGCGTCGATCCGGCCTTCCTCGGGCGGCGAGAGGTCGCGACGTCCGAGGCGATGGAGCAGCTCGGTCT
>JAURVW010000015.1 GCA_030655275.1 Solirubrobacteraceae bacterium | reverse complement strand
AGACCGACGGCCGGCGTCTCGTGGTGGAGCCCGGCCGTGCCGTGGTGGGGGTCATCAGCGCTCACTCACTCGACGAAGTCGGTGCTCACGAAGGACTCGAAATCGGGGACGGTCTCGATCAGTCCGGCTTTCCGCATGGATTCCGCGATCAGCGGGATCGTCTCGGACACGAAGTCGCTCGTCAGGGCCTCCGCGCTGTCGGCGGCGGTGTAGTAGCTCACGCCCTCGAACGCGCTGGCGAGATCGTCGGACTGGGCGCCGAGGGCGTCCGCGATGATCTGCCGCCCCTCGTCGGGGTTGTCGGCCAGGAACTCCACCGCATCGTTCCAGGCCGCCGTCATGCCGGAGACCGTGTCGGGGTTCGCCTCGATGTAGTCCGGGTCGACCACGAGGCCGTCACTGATGATGCCGGGGATCTCGTCGGCGGAGTAGATGACGGTCGCGCCGCCGTCCTGGGCCAGAGCCGTCGAGATGTACGGCTCGTAGGTCACCGCGGCATCCACCTGGCCCGCGATGAGGGCGGATCCGGCCTGATCGGCGTGCAGCTCCACGTGGGTGATCTCCTCCGGGTCGATGCCCGCGGCGTCCAGCGCCGCGAGGTAGAGCAGTTCGCTCGTCGTTCCGGTCTCGTAGGCGACCGTCTTGCCCACGAGGTCGTCCAGCGAGGCGATGCCCGGGCCGCCGATGACGGCGTCCGCCGTGGTGCTGCGGTCCTCCATCATGACGAGATCGAGCTCGACGCCCTGAGACAGCTGCTGCAGCCAGGCGTTCGTGGCGTAGTTGGCGCCGTCGACCTGGCCGCTGCTGACGGCGGCCAGTTCGGCTCCGTAGTCGTCGAAGTTCGTGATCTCCACGTCGACGCCGTGGTCGTCGAAGTAGCCCTTCTTCTCGGCGATGTACCAGGGGCCGAAGCCGACCCAGGTCGACGTGGCGAGGCGGAACGGCGCCGACTCCGAGCCTTCGCCCGAACCGGAGGACGAGGTCGAGCAGGCGGCGAGGGATCCGGCTGCCAGGCCGGCGACCGCGATCGCGGCGATGATCCGTGCGGGGTGGTGAGTGAACATGTGCGTGGTGCCTTTCTCCGTGTCTCGGGCCGTCGTACTGCCTCTCGTCGGCCCGGGTGTGTCGGGTGGAACTCCGTCGGCTGATGGTCAGGCGCCGGAACGCACGGCCTCCTTCCGCTCGGCCGTCGATCGACGGAGGGGGCCGGCGGCTTTGACCCGCACCCGCACCGCGGGCGTGGTCAGGTAGGCGAGCGGGATCTCGACGTGCTCGACGATCTCGACCCGGTCGGGGTCGGCTCCCGCGGCCACGGCGCGCTGGATGGCCTCGTCGTAGGACGCCTGGAGGGACTCGCGGAAGTCGCTGCCCTGGGCGTGGATGCCGTCGCTGCGGCCGCTCACCCAGGCGATGGCGGCCCCGACCGCGTTCGCCACGTCGCCGTTCTCGGGCCGGAGCACCGCGGAAACCCCGGGAAGGGAATCGGGAACGAGGTAGGCGCCACCGCCCACGGCGACCAGCGGAAAGGTGGTGCGTCCCAGGGAGACCCGGTCGACCGCGTCGGCGAAGAGGTCGCCGACACGGTCGATGGCCGCGGTGAGCAGGCCATCGAGGCTCGGATCGACGGGTCGGGTGCCGATGCGGGCGAGACCGGCCAGCACGCCCGCGTCGGTGAGCGTCGGCGTGGAGCCGCCGAAGGCGAGGGCCTCCGTCGAGACGCGGTAGCCGACCGAGCGAGGACCCACCACGGGCTCCTCCGGGGTGCCCGAGACGATCGTGCCGCCGCCGAGCGCGATGGCCAGGATGTCGGGCATCCGGAAGTTGGTGCGCACGCCACCGATCTCGACGGCCGCAGCCGACTCCCGGGGGAACCCCCCGATGAGCACCCCCAGGTCGCTCGAGGTGCCGCCGACGTCGACGACGATCGCGTCGCTCTCCCCGCTCAGGTAGGCGGCGCCGCGGAGCGAGTTGGCGGGGCCGGAGCCGATCGTGAGGATCGGGAACTGCTCGGCGAACTCCACGGCCATGAGCGTTCCGTCGTTCTGGGCGAAGTAGGTCTCCACGTCGAGGTCGCCGCCGAGCAGCACGTCGTCGAGGGCTCGCACGACGTGACCCGCCACCCCGAACAGGGCGGCGTTCAGGATGGTCGCGCTCTCCCGCTCCACGATGCCGAGACTGCTGATCTCGTGGCTGAGCGAGACCGGGAAGTCGTCTCCGAGCACCCCACGGACGATCTCGGCGGCGCGCAGCTCGTCCTTGCCAGACGCGGGGCTGAAGACCGCGGTGATCGCGATCGCGTCGGCGCGTCCGGCCAGGGAGCGGGCGAAGGCGGCGATGCCCTCCTCGTCGAGCGCGGAGATGCGCCGACCGTCGATGTAGTGTCCGCCGCGGAGGATCGTCCAGCCCGCCGACACGACCTCGCGGAGCTCCGCCGGCCACGACTCCATCGGCGAGAGCGACATCGTGGCCGGCGCGCCGAGCCGCACGACGCCCACCCGGCCGAGCGCCCGGCGCTCCAGGATGGCGTTGGTCGCGTGCGTGGTGCCGAGCATGACACGGCCGATCCGCGCCGCATCGTCACCGATCTGCTCCAGCACGGCGGTGAGGGCCGCCTGCATGCCGCCCGTCACGTCCTCCGTGGTGGCCTGCTTCGTGCGCGCGACGATCCGGTCGCTCTCGTCCATCACGACGGCGTCGGTGTTGGTTCCGCCCACATCGATCCCGATGCGCAGGTCTCTGGTCTCAGGCACGGTGCAGCTCCTCGATCGGGATGAAGTCGATGT
>JAURVW010000013.1 GCA_030655275.1 Solirubrobacteraceae bacterium | reverse complement strand
GTCGCCACCCCGGCTCCGACGACGACGCCGGTGGCAACGCCGGCTCCGACGTCGACCCCGGTCGCAACGCCGGCTCCGACGACGACGCCGGTGGCAACGCCGGCTCCGACGTCGACCCCGGTCGCAACGCCGGCTCCGACGTCCACCCCGGTCGCCACGCCGAAGCCGACGACGACTCCGGTCGCCACCCCGGCTCCGACGAAGCTTCCGGTCGTCTCGAAGGTCGTCGGTGCTGGCTACGGCTACATCGGCGGTATCGCGCTCATCTCGGGCTCGAACTTCAACAACGTGAAGTCGGTCAAGTTCGGCACGCTCAACGCGCCGTCGGGCTTCGCCATCGGCACCTCGCAGCTCATCGTGATCGCACCGGCGCAGAAGCCCGGCACGGTCAAGGTGACGGTCGAGACCCCCGCCGGTGTCTCGCAGGAGAACGTGAACTTCACGTACAAGAAGCTCTTCTAAGACTTCTTCCGTGACCCGCCGGTCCTGGCCCTCGTGGCCGGGTACCGGAGGGTTGGGTCCCCCGGAACTCCGGGGAGGCCCGAGGTTTCGTGAAGGCCCGCCCCTCGCAAGAGGGGCGGGCCTTCGCTCGTTCCTGCCCGACGCGCCGGTGACCGGCCAGCGGTCACCGCGTTCGAGTACCGTCGGTCGCGTGCTCGGCACGCTCCTCGGAACCACCATCGAACTGCGGCCGTTCACTCTCGACGACGTCCCCGCGGCGCACGCCGTCTACTCGGATCCCGAGGTGATGCGATGGGTCGGCCGGGGAGCCGTGTCCACACCGGCGGCGACCGAGGGCATGCTGCGCCAGTACATCGCCCACCAAGATGCGCACGGGTTCGCGTTCTGGGCCGTGGTGGACCGCACCTCCGGACGCGTGATCGGCGATGCCGGTCTTGCGCGCACGATCGAGGGCGAGGTCGAGATGGGGTACACACTGGGCCGCCGTTGGTGGGGCGGGGGGCGGGCCACCGAGGCCGCCGGTCTGTGGCTCGACGCGGCCTTCCGCCAGCTCGACATCCCCAGGCTGCGAGCGCTCGTGGAAGCCCCGAACCTCGGGTCGCGCCACGTGCTCGAGAAGCTCGGGTTCCGCCAGGACGGCTCGACGATCGCCTTCGACCGGGTCCACCTCGTCTACCGACTCAGTCGCACCACTTACGCGCCGAAAGCAGACCGCAGCGACGGCCTGACCTGAGTCCCCGTCGGGCCGATGCGTCGTGAGCGGCGGGGCTGGTGTGGCGCGAACGGCGGGGCGGGCACGGCGTAGATCCGGCGGATCGACTCCGGCCATGGCGTCGGGCAGGGCTGTCCGATAGATTTTCGCCCGACCCCAATGCGATGGGGCGGAGAAGCCGGTGCAACCCCGGCACGGTCGCGCCACTGTGACCAGAGCACCATCGGCTCGAACGCGTCCCACGGGCGCTGTCGAGCCGCGGGCGACCCTGGCGAGTCAGAGCCCCAACCATCGCGCTGACATCCGGGGACGCGTAATCCCCCAGGAGTTTCAATGCAAGACGTCGCAGCACCCCAGACCGCCATTCCGGCGATCCACCCGCCGAAGATCGAGCTCGGACGCAACTGGCCGTTCGCCATCTTCGCCTTCGCGTTCCTCGCGCTGATCTACATGGTCGGCGCCGATGAGGGTGCAGCCTCGGTGATCCCGGGCACGATCGTCCACGAGTTCGTGCACGACGGCCGGCACCTGCTCGGCTTCCCCTGCCACTGAGCCCGGGCCACATGCTCCGTACCCTCATGATCTGGGGCCTGCTCGCAGGCCTCGTCGCTGGCCTGTTCGCTTTCGGCACCGCCAGCCTCCTCGGCGAGCCGGCCGTGAAGGCCGCCATCGCCTACGAGGAAGCCCACGCCGAGCCCGAGCCCGCCGCCGCTGGTGCGGCACACTCGCACGGCGAAGAGGCCGAGGTCTCCCGTGGCACCCAGACCGGCATCGGTCTCTTCACGGGCCTCGCCGTCTACGGCGTGGCGTTCGGCGGCCTGCTGGCCCTTGCGTTCGCCTTCATCTACGGACGGGTCGGCAAGGCCTCTCCGAGGATCACCGGCCTGTGGGTCGGCCTCGGCGCCTTCACGACGATCTACCTCGTCCCGTTCATCAAGTACCCGGCGACGCCGCCGGCGATCGGCTCCGGCGACACGATCGGCAAGCGCACGCTCCTGTACTTCGGGATCATGGTGATCGCGCTGCTGGCCGCCTACATCGGCGTACGCGCCCGCGCCTGGCTGCTCGCGCGCCGCGCCGACGTCGCGACGCTCGGAGGTGTGGCCACGTTCTTCGTGATCGTGCTCGCCGCCGCGTTGTTCCTGCCGGGCGTCAACGAGATCCCCGCCGACTTCCCGGCGGTCACGCTGTGGGAGTTCCGTTTCGGGAACCTCGCGACCCAGGCGACGTTGTGGGCCGTTCTCACGGTTGGCTTCTCCTACGCGGCGCAGCGCGCGATGACGCGCGAGGCGACGGCCCGCAGCGCGGCACCGGCCGCCGCGGCCACCGCCTGAGCGGCTCGCGCCGAGCTGAACCCTCCGAGGGGCC
>JAURVW010000011.1 GCA_030655275.1 Solirubrobacteraceae bacterium | reverse complement strand
CAGCACGGCGGTGCGCGCATCCCCCTTCGCGGGCACGCTGCTCGACAGATACAGGCGGCCGTTCGCCAGATCCGCGACGCTGCGGGTGGTCTGCGGGAGGTCGGGTGCGTAGTGCAGCGAGAAGCCGAGATAGGCGGCGATCTCGGATGCCGTGCGCTGCGTGAGCGGTCCGCCCGGATGCCGCACGGCGGCGAGTATCTCGGAGGCCTTCGCCTCGAGGTCCGCGAAGTGGTTGTCCTGCCGGCGCATGAGGTGCCGGAGTTCGACGTTGGCGCGGCGCGCCTCTTCCGGAGTCGCGGCGCGTTCGTCCCGGAGGCGGTCGATCTCGCCGTGCAGCGCGAGCAGCGCCTTGAGCGCCTCGGTCGGCACCGACTTGGCGATGCGGAACGGATCGATGCCGAGCGCCTGGAAGGTCTGCCCCTTCATCGCGCGCTCCAGGGCGATCTCGATCGCGCTCCGCTCATCCAGAGGCTCTCCCTCCAGCAGTGCGTCGAGCGTGACGCCGAGAGCCCGGGCGATCGCCTGCAGCTGGGTCAGCTTCGGCTCGCGTTTGCCGGTCTCGATCATCGACAGCTGACTCGGGGCGCGGTCGACGGCCGCAGCCAGGTCTTCGAGGGTCATCCCCCGCGCCGTGCGCAGCTGGCGGATACGCCGGCCGATCGTGAGGGCGTCGGTGTCTTCTGCGGCGTCAGCGGTGACCATGCGGCCGATTCTGTCACAGAAACAGAATTTCCGGCATTCTTCACTGCCGATTCGGCCAGGCGGGAGTCGGAACTTCACGCAGAGTGGATGCCAAGCCACCCACTCTCACCGAGGAGACACCATGACGAACATCACAGGAACCCCCGCACCCCGCCCCGCCGGCCTGCGAGCCGGCGACCAGGTGCAGACCGCCGCGGAGCTCCGGGAGATCTGGGAGACCGACCCCCGCTGGGACGGCGTCGAGCGCACCTACACCGCGGAGGACGTCATCCGCATCCGCGGCTCGGTCCGCGAGGAGTCGACGCTCGCCCACCGCGGCGCATTGAAAGACTTGAGGAAGCGGCGCATCTGCTTCCAAACTGCAAATCACGGAGAATGGGGCCAATGAGGGATGTGCGTCATCATTCGAAGT
>JAURVW010001430.1 GCA_030655275.1 Solirubrobacteraceae bacterium | reverse complement strand
AGCCGGCGGCAGTGCCCGAGCACGGCGACAGCGGCGAGGGCGGCCGGACGCGTGGCGGCTCCCTCGGCGGCAGCGCCGAGGCCGAGCAGGGCGAGCTCTGCCGACGGGTCGGCGGGCAGGCTGCCAGGCCAGAGGCGGGCGGGATCGGGGTCGAGCCCGAGGACGAGCGGGGTGCCGCGGCGCTCGGCGGCCTCGGCGAGGCGGTCGCCGAAGGGCGTGGTCTGGACGGGTGAGGACACTGGCGAGCGATGGTAAGGCACGGGGGACGCGACACTGCCGCCCCTCGATCCGCGACGATGCAGGGGCGGGCAACCGTCGCCCGCCCTCTTCCCCATGCAGCTCGAACGCATCGCCTGGTCGCTCACGATCGTCATCGGACTGATCTGCGCCGCCCTCTTCTTCCACAACGGCTTCCGCGGCTACGGGCTGCTGTCCGTGCTCCTGTCGCTCGCCGCCTCGGTCAATCTGGCGCCGAGCAAGTCGTCCGAGGACTGACGCCCTTCAGGCGTCGGCCGCGAGCGACTCGAGCAGCGGGACGACGGCGGCGACCGCGGCCCCACGGTGGGAGATCGCGCCCTTTTCCGCGGCCGTGAGTTCGGCCATGGTGCGTCCGGCGGGATCCTCGTCGGCGACGAAGACCGGGTCGTATCCGAACCCGCCGGCGCCGCGACGGGCATCGGCCATCGTGCCCGTGCAGCGCCCCTCGACGGTGTGCTCGGTGCCGTCCGGCAGCACGACGGCGATCACGCACACGTAGGCGAGCGCGGAGCCGGCCGGCACCTCGCGGATGAGCTTGGCCAGGTTGTCCTCGTCGGTGGCGTTCTCGCCGGCGTAACGCGCCGAGCGCACGCCGGGTGCACCGCCGAGCGCGGCCGCCTCGAGCCCCGAGTCGTCGGCGATCGCCGCAACCCCGAGGGCGGCGCTCGCGGCGCGGGCCTTGATGAGGGCGTTCCCGGCGAAGTCCGGAGCGGTCTCGGGCGGCAACTCGACGTCGCCCGGGAGCGGGAGGAGTTCGTGCTCCGGCAGCAGGTCGGCGAGCTCGCTCACCTTGTGGGCGTTGCGCGTGGAGAGGACGAATCGCATGGGATCAGGCTCCGGATCCGGCTCGGGACGGGTGCAGGACGGCCTCGCGGAACGCTTCGCCGCGGGCCTCGAAGTCCTTGAAGTGGGGTTGACTGGCGCCGGCCGGCGACAGGAGGACCGTGGCCCCCGACGTGCTCTCGCGGCGGGCGACGGCGACGGCCTCCTCGACGGTCGCGGCGCTCGCGATCAGGTCGGCGGGGAGTCCGGCCTCGCTGGCAGCAGCCGCCAGCTTCGGACCGGTGTCGCGGAGGGTGATCAGACGGATCGCCCGCTGCGCCAGCACGCGACCGAGCCCCGCGAAGTCCTGGCCGCGGTCGAGGCCGCCGGCGATGAGCGTGAGGCTGGCGGCGCCGGAGAAGCTGTCGAGCCCAGCGACCGTCGACTCGGGCGTCGTGGAGATGGAGTCGTTGACCCACGTGAGACCTCCCGACTCGCCGATCACCTCGAGGCGGTGCGGAAGTGGCCGAAAGCCTCTGAGAGCCTCGGGGAGCGGCGGTTCGGCGATCCCGAACGCCCGCAGCGCCTCGAGCGCGGCGCACACGTTCAGGGCGTTGTGGTCGCCGGGGAGCGGCAGGTCGGCGCGGGCGAGGACGAGCCGGTCGCCGTCCACGATCCCGCGCTCGGTGAGGTCGTAGCCGCCGGGCACGCCGAAGCGGTTCACGGCGGCTGTCGTGGCCGACAGGGCGTCGTCGAGGCCGCGGTCGCGGCCGCTCGCGACGACCGTCTCGACGCCCGGGAGGGTCGCGAGCCGGAGCTTGTCGTGGAAATAGGCCTCGAAGCTCCCGTGCCAGGGCAGATGCTCGGAGTAGAGGTTCGTGAGGACCACCACGCGCGCACCCTGTGCGAGGTCGGCCGTCTGGTAGCTGGACAGCTCGATCACGTAGAGGTCAGCCGGGGCCTCGTCGAGGAGGTCGAGCGCGGGACGGCCGACGTTGCCGGCCAACTCCACCCCCAGGCCGCTGGCACGGGCGAGGTGGGCGGTGAGCAGTGAGGTGGTGCTCTTGCCCTTCGTGCCCGTGATGGCGATGGCGGGCCTCGCCCGGTCCTCGGCCATCCAGAGGGCGGTGGCCGTGGTGAGCGGGATGCCGGCTTCCCGGACGGCCGTGGCCGCCGGGCCGTAGATCGAAACGCCGGGCGACCGCACGACGACGTCGCACGTGAGCAGCGCGGCGGCGAGGTCATCGCCGGAGGCGACGGTCACGTCGGGTCCGGCGAGGTCGCGGGCGCGGGCGAGATCGACGGGTTGGTCGTCGACGATCACCGTGACCCGGGCGGCCGGCAGGCGGCGCCGGAGCTGGTCGATCAGCGACAGCGTCTCGCGGCCGAGACCCCAGACCCCGATCCGCCGGCCGTCAAGCGCCGAGAAGTTCATCTGCGGCCGGTCGGAGCTCGGCGGGGATCTCGTGCTCAGTCGAGAGCGCAAAGACCGTCGCGGGGTCGCCGGTGCCGGGGGGCACGGTGCCGAGCACGTCCGTCGCGAGCTGCTGCACGACAGCGTGTTCCTCCCAGCGTGGGTCCTCGGCGATGAGCCGCAGCGCCGCGATGGATTCCTCTTCCTCGCCGACGCATTCGAAGGGCTTGTGCCCGCCGGTCGCCGTGAGGAGGGCGAAACCGGACGTCTGCGCCGGGTCGTCGAGCAGATCGGCGCCGAACACCGAGGTGAGGTGCTCGGGGTCGTTGAATGGCGCTAGCGCGAGGTAGACGAAACGGCACTTCGGGCAGTCGCGGCACCAGGACTGCAGCCGCAGCTCCGGGTCGAGCCGGAACACGGCGTTGCAGCTCGTGAAGGCGTGGTGGTATTGCGGGAAACGCGAGAACGCGCGGGCGATCGCGAGCTCGGAGGCGCCACGGAGGATCGAGAAGTATCCGAGGCCGGGAGCCACCTCGGCAAGCGAGGCCTGCAGCAGCCGCTCGGCGCGGAGGCTCTTGCTGAACTGGTGGTTGACGTCGATCCCGTCCCACCGCACGTTGCCCTGCGAGGCGGAGCGTTCGTTCGCCATGGCGACCGCGCTGTAACCGTTCAGGACGGCCGTGATGAGGGCGATGAGCGAGACGATCGCCGTGACCGGGACGTGCCCGTTGAGCGCGCCCTCGCGGTTGAGTGGCCCCACCTGCGGATCGATCACCCGGCCCGCGATGTGACGAGCTCCACCGGCGATCTCGGCGGTGCGCTCGATCGGTGCGGCGTTCTTGACCGAGAAGAGGCCCCAGGGTCGACCGGAGGCGCGCATGATCTCGATGGCGACGACCGAGTCCTTGCCGCCGCCGACGGGCACCAGGACACCGCGGTCGCCGGTCGCGATCGCCTCGCGGGCCGGCGCCGGCGCCGCGGCGAACACGGGTCGGGGCAGCCCGCCTGGAAGACGGTCGCGGTTCTCGTAGGCGAACTCGCCGAGGCCCTCCGAATAGAGCGCCTCGAGGAGTGCGGCGGCGGCCGGGGTGGGCGTCCACGCTTCGGTGGCGACCTCCGGCGGGGCGGCCAGCTTGAAGTAGGAGACGCCGGCCGTGAGGTGCAGCAGCGCGACGAGCCCGGAGACCTGCGCGCGCTGCTCGTCGGTGATCGGGGCCTCGACCGGGATCGTGATCCGCTCGACGAACTCGAGGGCGTCGTCGAAGCCGTACCGCAGCTCGATCTCCCCGTCCGAGGACAGTTCGTGCGACACGAACCGAAAGGTCTTGCGGCCCTCGAGGCTGCTGGGCAACGCTCGGGGCTGGACGCCTGCGATCACCGGGCTCAGCCTAGATGATCGATCTCGGGGTGCCGCCTGCCCCCAGCCGGGCTCGCGCGAGGAACCCGCCGCGCCACGTGACCCACTCGGAGCCGTCGCCGGGATCGCCCTCGCCATGAGGCTGCGAGGGCGATCCACGACGGCCACGGCGGGCGCCGAGCGCGATCCGGTGCGCTACTTGCCGGACCCCGCCTTCTCGATCGACTTGCCGATCTGCTGGGTGACCTTCTCGCCGATCTCCTTCTTGCCGCCGAGCGTGCTGCCCGCCGCGACCACGCCCGCCAGGAGCGTCGCCATCAGCAGGAGCAGCCCGACGTACTCGACGGTGCCCTGGCCGACATCGGCCGCCAGATGGCGCATCACCTGCCCCCGTCGGACCATGCCGCCGCGCACGCGCGTGACGACGCCGCGGCCTCGGCGGACGGGCACGGAGGCCAGCGGATCGATCGTGGCGAGCGAGGCCGGCGCGAGGCCGGAGGGATCGGGCTCGCCACAGGCGGAGGACAGGTGGGTGGAGTGGCTGGTGGCAGCGTGCATCGGAAGCTCCGGAGCGGTTGGTCGCGCCCTTGGTGGACGCGATTTCTTGACGCCCCAGACGCTGCCGATCCAGGTGTCACAAGACTGCGGCGTCCTGTTCCAATTCCGCGCAGTTCCGCGCAGGCGAGCAGGGCGTGCGGGGCGGTGTCCCGGCCCCGGCGCGCCGCCCACTCGCGATACTGCGCCCGTGCGTGCGCTCATCGTCTCCAACATGTGGCCGACCGCCCAGCGCCCCGCCCTCGGCACGTTCGTCCGGGACCAGGTCGAAGCGCTCCGACGCCGCGACGACATCGAGCTGGAGCTCGCGACCTTTCCGCCGGGCGGCGCCAGTTACCTCACGGCGGTCCCCCGTCTGTTGCGGCGCCGCGGATTCGACGTCGTCCACGCCCATTTCGGCCTGACCGCCATCCCGGCCCTCGCCGCCGGCGGCGCCATCCGCGGCGTCACGCTGCACGGCACCGACATGATCGCCCCGCGCTCGCGGAAGGTCACCTTCGCCGTCCTACCTCGATACGACGTCGTCGGCGTCCCTTCGGCCGACGCACGTCGACATCTCCCGCCGGCGCAGGCCGATCGCGCCCAGGTGCTTCCCTGCGGGATCGACCTCCATGGCTTCCAGCCGCTCGAGCGCGCCGATGCGAGGCGGCAGCTCGGTCTCGACCCCGCTCGCCCCTTCGCGCTCTTCCCCTACGACCCGGCCCGGGCCGTCAAGCGCCACGATCGCGCGCTCCTGGCGGCCGGCGACCACCCGCTCCACACGCTCGGCCACGAGACCCGCGAGCGCATGAGGCTCTGGATGAACGCCGCCAGCATCGTCCTGTGCCCAGCCGACTGGGAGACGTTCGGCATGGCGGCGGTCGAAGCCGTCGCCAGCGGCACCGAGGTGCTCGCCACGCCCACGGGCGCGCACGCGGAAGCGCTCGGGCCCGTGGCATGGGCCGAGGCCTCCACGTTCGACGAGACGACCTGGCGCGCCCGCGTGGAGGCGGCGATCACCCGCGACCAGCAGCACGCCGACGGCCCATCCCTCGCTGCCCCGTGGTCCTCCGACGCCATGGCCGCGCGGCTCGTCGAGGCCTGGACCGCAGCGGCGGGGACCCGCCGCCAGGCCCGGGGGTAGACTGGCCGCCGGACGCCTGCGCGTCCCCCCTTCCCCATGGCCCGAGACTCCAGTCCCTTCGCGAAACGCCTGAAAAAGGCCATCTCCCAGCGGCCCGCCGGTCAGGCGCAGGACGCCGACCCGAGCGCCCAGGAGCAACCGGCCGTCGAGCCGCTGGCCCCCATGGAGGTCCAGCCGCAGTCCGGCGCAGCGCCGGACGAGCAGCCGACCGGGGAATTTCCGGCCATCGAGGCGACCGACGTGGTCGGAGGCCCGGTCCCCGACCGCCCGGTCCAGCCGTATGGGCAGGCGTCCGCGGCACACGTCGCGGACGACGAGCAGCCCACCGGCGATGTCCCCGCCGTCGAGCCGGGTTGGCTCGACCCGCCGGCCGCCGACCCGATCACGCCGGCCAGCATCATCGGCGTCGACCAGACCGGCGCGCCCGAAGGCGACTCCGCGCATCGCGTCGACTGGTCGCCCCCGGCCGACGACGTCTTCGAGCCCACCCCCGCGCCGCCTGCCGAGTCCTCCGGGCCGGTCTCGCCCTACCTGCCCGATCCGCCGGCACCCATCTGGGAGACCGAAGCCGCGGAGGCGTCGAGTTCGTCGGACGCACCGCTCCCGATCTGGGAGTCGATCGACACTCCGGCCGAGGGGGCGACGCCCGCACAGGCGCCGAGCACCGACGACACCACACCGGCCTGGGCCCAGGAAGCCGAGGCCATCGGCGAGTCCAGCGGCCCCGTCGTACCACCGCCGCTCTCCGGCTACGACGCACCGACCGCCAGCCCCGCCGCGTCGACGGCCCCCGATGGTCCGACGCTCTCGCCGCCCGTGCTGCCGAAGAAGACGCACCCCGAAGACGCCCCGTCGGCGATCGAGCCCGCAGAGGACGCTTCGCCGACCGAGGCCCCGGGCGATCAGTCCGGCGAGGCGGACATCGCCGCGACCGTTACTTCGAGTGTCGATTCCTCGACCGACGAGGCTGCGCCGACCGCGCAGACCGAAGACGCGCCCTCAACCCGTGACGCCCACGAGGCCGCGCTCGCCGCGCTGCCCGATGAGAGCGAACCGGAGTGGACCCCGACCGCGCTGCACGAAGCCCTGTCACTCGACGAGGACGAGGCCGACGACGCACCGAAGTCAGCCGCCACCTCCGACGATTCGACGGCCGACGCCGACTCCGCGAGCACTGCCGACGAGGCCGAGGCCGAGCCGACCCCGGTCGAAGAGCCGACCCCGGCGCCGGCGGCCAAGCGTGGCCTCCGCTCCCCCTTCGGTCGCCGCAAACGCGAGACCAGCGCAGCCGCGACGACGGACGCCCTGCCCTCCGGTGTCGCTGACACCGACGAGGCCGCGCCCGCCCCCACGCCGGAGCCCGAGACCTCGATCCACGCCGCCGTCCCGGCACCGGCCGAAGACACGACGGTCGACGAACGGAACGCAGAGAGCGACGTCGACCCCGTCGCCTCGACGACGTCCGCGGACGAGCCGGAGCAGAACGCGACGGATTCGACCGTCGACGGACCTGACGAACCGTCGGTCGATCCGGGTTCGATCACCAGCCGCTTCGCCGCCATCGGCCGCCGCGCGCTCTCGCGCAAGGAGGCCAAGGCCGCCGCGGCGGCGGCCGCCGCGCAGGCC
>JAURVW010001429.1 GCA_030655275.1 Solirubrobacteraceae bacterium | reverse complement strand
ACATCGAGCACGCGTTCGCCGGTCGCGAGCGCGGCGCGCGCCAGCAACGCGTGTTGCGCGTCGGCGAGTTGTGCCTGCCAGAGCAGCTCGTAGTCGGCCGCCGCGAGGTCCCAGCCGTAGCGCTGGATGCGGCGTTGCACGCGGGCGGCCTCCATGCTGCGGCTCGCGACCCGGTCAGCGGCGCGTGACCACGATCTCGAGGTACTCGCTCGGCACCACCATCGACTTGTCGCCGCCGATGTTCAGGCGCTCGATCAACGCCGTCAGGTCGCGGTCGAGCGCCTCGGCCTTCTCGGCCGGCAGCGCCGCGAAGGCCTTGTGGACCGGGCCGTACCAGGTGCGGAAGACCTCGATGAAGTGCGCCGCCGAGCGGTAGCGGAAGTTGAAGTTGCGCGAGGTGACCTCGATCTTCGCGGCCGTGTCGCCGAACAGTTCTTCGAGGTGCGCCTTGACGCCCCAACGCGAAGGCGGCTGCACGCCGGCCGGCGGCGCCACGTGCTGGCCGAGCACCTTGAACATCTGGCCGACGAAGCCTTCCGGCGTCCAGTTCGCCAGGCCGATGCGGCCGCCCGGCCGGCAGACGCGCGCCATCTCCGCGGCCGACTTCGCATGATCCGGCGCGAACATCACGCCGAAGGTCGAGACGACCGCATCGAAGCTCGCCGCCTCGAACGGCAGCGCCTCGACATCGGCGACCTGGAAGGTCACGTCGAGCCGTTCGGCGCGCGCGCGTTCGGCGCCGCGGTCGAGCAGGCCGGCGACGTAGTCGGTCGAGGTGACGCGGCAGCCGCGCCGCGCGGCCGCCAGCGTGGCGTTGCCGTTGCCGGCCGCGACGTCGAGCACGCGCTCGTCGAAGCGCAGGTCGCAGGCCTCGGCGAGCTGCTCGCCGACGAGCTGCAGGGTGGTGCCGATGACGGCGTAATCGCCGCTGCCCCACGCGGCCATCTGGCGCTTCTTGAGGGCCTCGAGGTCGGTCGCGGGGACGGCGGTGGGGGTGTCGGTGGTCATGGTGAGGGTCTCCTGTCGAATCGTTGGATGGAGACAGGACTGTCGCGCCGCCGCACCCCGGCGTCCTGTCTGCGCGTCGGTGATGCTTGCCCCATCGTCCAGATGCGCGCCGCCACACGGCATACCCCGACACGCCTCGCATCCCCCAAGCGGCCTAGCCCGTTTCGGCCGTGGCCGCGTCGCGATGCTCGTTTCAGAATGCGTGTTTCAGCACGACCCTGGAGGTGCCCTCATGGCCCAAGACATCGCCGACGCCTTGCAGCGCGTGGCCGCGGTGCTGGAACGCCGGCCCGAAGCGGGGGTGCACGACGACGCGCCGGCCAGCGTGCGCTGGGACGGCGGCACGCGCTTCGTGGCCCGCCACCCGAACGGCGCCGAGGTGCCCACCGACATGCCGCGCGAGTTCGGCGGCGGTGGCGGCGAGGTCACGCCCGGCTGGTTGTTCCGTGCCGGGTTGGCCAGCTGCGCCGCCACCTGCATCGCGATGCTCGCCGCACGCGAAGGCGTGGCCCTGCGCGCGCTCGACGTGCGCGCCGCGAGCCGGTCCGACACCCGCGGCATGCTCGGCCTGCACGACAGCGACGGCAGCGCCGTGCC
>JAURVW010001422.1 GCA_030655275.1 Solirubrobacteraceae bacterium | reverse complement strand
CACGATCGGCAGCAAGCCGTTCTTGAAGCAGTTGTTGAAGAAGATGTCGGCATAGCTCGGCGCGATGATGGCGCGGAAGCCGAACTGGTCAAGCGCCCACGGCGCGTGTTCGCGCGAGGAGCCGCAGCCGAAGTTCTTGCGCGCGAGCAGCACCGAGGCGCCTTTGTAGCGCGGCTGGTTCAGCACGAAGTCGGGATTCGGACGGCGCGATGCCGGGTCCTGTCCGGGCTCGCCGTGGTCGAGGTAGCGCCATTCGTCGAACAGGTTCGGGCCGAAGCCCGAGCGCTTGATCGACTTCAGGAACTGCTTCGGGATGATCGCGTCGGTGTCGACGTTCTCCCGGTCCATCGGCGCGACGAGGCCGGTGTGGATGCGAAATGGGGTCATGAAATTCCGCCCTCAGTTCAAGCGGCTGACCTCGCCGAAGTGCCCTTCGATAGCCGCCGCAGCAGCCATCGCCGGCGACACCAGGTGCGTGCGGCCACCGGCGCCCTGCCGGCCTTCGAAGTTGCGGTTGCTCGTCGACGCGCAACGCTCGCCCGGCTCGAGCCGGTCGGCGTTCATCGCGAGGCACATCGAGCAGCCCGGCTCGCGCCATTCGAAGCCCGCCGCCTTGAAGATCTTGTCGAGGCCTTCGCGCTCGGCCTGTTCCTTCACGAGGCCCGAACCCGGCACGACCATCGCGAGCTTCACGTTCGAGGCGACCTTCGTGCCGAGCCGCTTCACCACTGCCGCTGCTTCGCGCAGGTCTTCGATGCGCGAGTTGGTGCAGGAGCCGATGAAGACCTTGTCGATCACGATGTCCGAGATCAGCTTGTTCGGCTCGAGCTCCATGTACTGCAGCGCGCGTTCGATCGCGCCGCGCTTGCCGGCGTCCTTCTCGCGATCGGGATCGGGCACGCGGCCATCGACCGCGAGCACCATCTCGGGCGACGTGCCCCAGGTCACTTGCGGGCGGATCGTCGACGCGTCGAGTTCGACGACGGCATCGAAGTGCGCGCCGGGGTCGGAATGCAGCGTCGACCAGTAGCGCAGCGCCTGCTCCCACTCGACGCCGCTCGGCGTGTACGGGCGACCCTTCACGTACGCGATCGTGGTCTCGTCGCAGGCGACCAGCCCTGCGCGCGCGCCGGCCTCGATCGCCATGTTGCAGACCGTCATGCGGCCTTCCATGCTGAGCGCGCGGATGGCCGGGCCGCCGAACTCGATGG
>JAURVW010001420.1 GCA_030655275.1 Solirubrobacteraceae bacterium | reverse complement strand
TCTTCGAGCACGCGCGGGTAGACGTTGTAGCCGCTGCAGAGCAGCATGTCCTTGCAACGGTCGACGATGCTGACGAAGCCGTCCGTGTCCATGAAGCCGACGTCGCCGGTGCGCATCAGGCCGTCGAAGGTGGTGACCGCGGCGGTCGCCTCGGGCTTGTTCCAGTAGCCCTTCATCACGTTCGGGCCGCCGATGCAGATCTCGCCGCGTTCGCCGAGCGGCACGTACTTCGACTCGTCGCTCAGGTCGAGGAACTTGATGACGATGCGCGGCATCGGCAGGCCGCAGGAGCCGGGCTTGCGTTGGCCGTGCAGCGGCGTGAAGGTGCCGGTCGGCGAGGTCTCGGTCATGCCCCAGCCTTCGCAAAGCGGGCAGCCGGTCAGGCGCTGGAACTGGCGCGCCACCTCGAGCGGCAGCGGCGCGCCGCCCGAGCCGCAGTACTTCAGCGAACGCAGGTCGAGCGTCTCGACGCCGGGTCGGTTGATGACCGCCGAGAACATCGTCGGCACGCCGCAGAAGGCGGTGACCTGGTTCTCGACGATCTCGTTCAGCACCGCCTCGATGTCGAAGCGCGCATGCAGGATCACCTCGGCCGCGCCGCGCAGGCCGAACAGCACGTTGGCGGTGAGCGCGTAGATGTGGAACGGCGGCAGCACCGCGAGCACGCGCTCCTGGCCTTCGAGCAGGACCGGGGGCGTGCCGCCGTTGGTCGTCTCCCAGGCCTGCGACACGGCCGCGCTCAGGTTGGCGTGGGTCAGCATCGCGCCCTTCGGCAGGCCGGTCGTGCCGCCGGTGTATTGCAGGACCGCGATCGCTTCGACCGGGTCGGCGATCGCATGCGGTTCGAACGCGCCGTCGTTCTCGAGCAGCGACGCGAAGCTGAGGTGGCGATCGTCTTTCGGCACCTGGACCCGCGCGCCGGCTTTCAACAGCGCCGGGTCGAGGTCGGGCGCGGCCATCTCTTCCATGTTGCCGACGATCAGGCGCTTCAGCCGCGTCGTGCCGAGCATGCCGGCCATCTGCG
>JAURVW010001419.1 GCA_030655275.1 Solirubrobacteraceae bacterium | reverse complement strand
GCATCGATCATGGAAGGTTCGTCCATCGAGCGCTTCGTCGCGCGCGGCGCCGCGTACGAGAAGGAAGATGCGCTGAGCCATGTGCTGATGAAGGTCGAGACGCACAACCACCCGACCGCGATCTCGCCGTTCCCCGGCGCTTCGACTGGCGCGGGCGGCGAGATCCGCGACGAGGGCGCCACCGGCCTTGGCTCCAAGCCCAAGGCCGGCCTGACCGGCTTCACCGTGTCGAAGCTCTGGCCGGAAGCGGGCCACTACGGCAAGCCCGAACACATCGCGAGCCCGCTGCAGATCATGACCGAGGGTCCGCTCGGCGGCGCCGCGTTCAACAACGAGTTCGGCCGGCCCAACCTGCTCGGCTACTTCCGCGAGTACGAGCAGGCCATCACGAGCGATGTCGACATCGTGCAGCGCGGCTATCACAAGCCGATCATGATCGCGGGCGGGCTCGGCAGCATCGACGCGACGCAGACCAAGAAGATCCTGTTTCCGGTCGGCTCGCTGCTGATCCAGCTCGGCGGCCCTGGCATGCGCATCGGCATGGGCGGAAGCGCCGCGAGTTCGATGGCGACCGGCGCCAACGCGGCCGAGCTCGACTTCGATTCGGTGCAGCGCGGCAATCCTGAGATCGAACGCCGCGCGCAGGAGGTCATCAACCACTGCTGGCAGGCGGGCGCCGGCAACCCGATCCTGGCGATCCACGACGTGGGCGCGGGCGGCTTGAGCAACGCCTTCCCCGAGCTGACCAACGACGCCGGCCGCGGCGCGCGCTTCGACTTGCGGTCGGTGCCGCTCGAAGAGTCCGGCATGGCGCCCAAGGAGATCTGGTGCAACGAGAGCCAGGAGCGCTACGTGCTGGCGATCGCGCCGAATTCACTGGCGCAGTTCACGGCGTTCTGTGAACGCGAGCGTTGCCCGTTCTCGGTGGTCGGCGTGGCAACCGAGGCGCGCCAGCTGGAAGTCGTGGACGCCGAGGCAGTGGCCCCCGTCGACATGCCCATGGACGTGCTGCTCGGCAAGCCGCCCAAGATGCTGCGCGACGTGAAGACCGTGGCGCGCCGATTCAAGCCGCTCGACCTGACCGGCGTCGACCTGCAGAAGGCCGCGATCGACGTGCTGTCGCATCCGACCGTGGCGTCCAAGCGCTTCCTCGTCACCATCGGCGACCGCACCGT
>JAURVW010001418.1 GCA_030655275.1 Solirubrobacteraceae bacterium | reverse complement strand
TGGCGCCAGAACAGGTCGGGCACGATGGCCACGTAGCCTTCCTCGGCGTAGAGGTCGGCGGTGGCGCGCATGTTGGCGTTCACGCCGAAGATCTCCTGCGCGATGACGATGCCGGGCCCGTGGCCGCTGGCGGGCACGGCCACGTAGGCGGAGAAGCTGCCGCTGCCGTCCAGCGCCGGGAGGGTGAGGGTTCTGCTCATGGGTGCGGCCTGCGTGGGGCAGGCGGAGTGAGTTGGCGACCGCCCGATCTCACCGCAAAACCGCTCGCGTGGCTATCCGGAATCCGCAACCTCGCGTGGATCACGTCGCGGCGCATCGCCGATAGCGGACAAAGGCGCCCGCGGGGGATGGTCATCGGCATGGCTCTTGCTCGACGGCAGGTGTGGATGCAGACTGCGATGCCGCACGCACGGCACCCGTCACACCCGCCCATCCCGCGCACCCCACGGCGCCCAAGGAGCTCGACGCACATGACCCGGACCGCCCCGTCCCTTCCGTTCGGCTTCGCCCATGCCGCGCCTGCGGTGTACCGGCCATGAGCCCGGCCATGCCGGCGATGGACCTGTCGCGGCTCTACCGCAACCGGGTCTTCGCGTCGGACCGCATCGACGCCTCCCGGGCCTACCTGCGCGATGCGCTGGTGGAGCACGACGTGCGCTGCGGCGCCGGCGCGGTCGACTCGGCGCTCTACAGCGCGGGCTCGCCGCGGCTGCAGATGTTCATCCTGCGCTACGGGCCCGAGGTCGAGGTACGCCCGCAGCCCTTCGACGGCTTCGCGCTGGTGCAGATGCCGCTGTCCGGCAGCGCCGAGATCGAGAGCGACGGCCACTGCCTCTCGATCGGCCGCGGCGAGGTGGCGGTCATCGCGCCGCGCCGCAGCGTGCGCCTGCGCTGGAGCCGCGACTGCGAGCAGCTGTTGCTGCGCATTCCGCTGACGCTGGTGCACGATGCCGGCGTGCGCAGCGCGCAGGCCCCGGCCGCCACCGCGCTGCAATCGGCCCATCGGCTGCACGACGGCGCATCGGCCCAGTGGTTCGGCCTGGTGCAGTCGCTGATGGAACTCGCCCTGCCCGACGCCGCCGACCAGCCCGCGGCGTGCCACCCGGCCTGGCTCGAGCATGTCGAGCAGAGCCTCGCCTACTTCCTGTTGACGCAGCAGCCGGCGGGCGGCGCACCGGTGCTGAACGACGCGGCACTGACGCTCGGCGTGTCGTCTTCCGGTACTGCCGCGCTCGAGCCGCCACTGGCCGCCGCCGAGCGCTACATGCGCAGCCGCCTGTGCGCGCCGCTGTCGCTCGAAGA
>JAURVW010001412.1 GCA_030655275.1 Solirubrobacteraceae bacterium | reverse complement strand
GGGGGTTCGGTGTACACAGGGGTGGGCTTCGCGGGGTCGGCGGCAGCAGGACCGGTGCCGTAGCCACCGCGCGCACGCGGGGGCTCGGGGACGCCGGCGGGTTCGGGCAGGGGCGCCGCGACGGGACGGGTGCCCGGCGTCGGCGCGTTGCCGGGCGGCATCGCGGGCTCGTCGCTGGTGCGGCGGAACAGCTCGGCGAGCGGTCCCTCGCGCAGCGACGCGCGAGCGGCACGGGGATTGGCGGGCGGGCGGCCCTGGGACTGGTCATCGGCCATGGAGGACCTCCTTCGCGAGGGCGCGGTAGGACTTCGCAGCCTTGCCCAACGGGTCGTATTTGAGTACCGACATGCCCCGGACGGGCGCCTCGGCGAAACGGACGGTCTTCTTGATGCGCGAGGCGAAGACCTGATCGCCGAAGTGCTCCTCGAGGAGTTCGAGGGCCTCCTTGGCGTGCAGCGTGCGCGTATCGACCAGCGTGGGCAGGATGCCTTCGATCTCGAGGCCCGGGTTGAGGTCCTCCTGGATCATCCGCACCGTGCTCTGCAGCTGGGCGAGTCCCCGCATGGAGAGATACTCGCACTGGACGGGGACGATCACCCGGTGCGAGGCGGTCATCGCGTTGATCGTCAGCAGGCCGAGGCTCGGCGGGGTGTCGATGCAGATGAAGTCGTAGTCGGCGACGATCGGCTTGAGCGCCTTGGCCAGCGCTCGTTCGCGGCCGATCTTGGCCGACATCGCGATCTCGGCCCCGGCCAGGTCGATCGATCCGACGGCGACGTCGATCTCGCGCTTGACGATCACCTCGCGGATGTCGAGGTCGTGGACGAGCACGTCGTAGATCGAGCGCTCGAGGTTCTCGGGGTCGATCCCCTGCGACATCGTCAGGTTGCCCTGAGGATCCATGTCGATGCACAGCACGCGGTGGCCCGACTCGGCGAGCGCGCACGCGAGGTTCAAGGCGGTGGTCGTCTTCGCGACGCCGCCCTTCTGATTCGCGAACGTGATGATCTTGGCAGTGGCTGACACGGGGTCCTTGGTCGGTCGGGGACGCGACACGCGAAGTGTTCGGCGGCGACTGGCCGTTTCCTTCACGGGACGCTGCGTAACTCTCACGCTCTAGTCGAAGGTTGTGGTTGGTCGGCGATCGCGCCCGTGATCGGCCCTGCCCCGTGCGACGTATGCTGGCTGAGCGTGGGCGCCCGCCCGCGCCGCCTGCTCTCGATGCCGCCCCCGCCCCCCTCCGCCGCCTCCAGCACGCACCAGGCCGGCGAGCGGGCTCCGTTGCCGCAGTCCAAACTCGTGCTCGTCACCGGCAAGGGCGGAGTCGGCCGCAGCAGCACCGCCACCGCGATCGCCGTCGACCTCGCCGCACTCGGGCGTACGGTCGCACTCGTCCATGCCGTCGACGCCCCGCCGGTCGAGCCACCCCGCGATGCGGCCCGCGGCCTCGTCGTCATCCCGCTCGACCGCGACCACGCCCTGAGCAACTACCTCGGCGACCAACTTCCCGGCCCCTTCGCCGCCGCGCTGCGCGCCAGCCGCGCCTTCAAGCTCGTCACCGCCGCCACGCCGGGGCTGGCCGAGCTGCTCACGATCGGCGAGCTCAAGCGCCTGGCCGACCGCTACGACCACCTCGTCTTCGACGCGCCGGCCACCGGGCACCTGCTCGCGTTGCTCGACGCCCCCGGCCGGTTCGAACGGGCGGCTGCCGTGGGGCCGATCGCGCGGCGCGCGAGCGACCTCGGCAAGTGGATCGTCGATCCGCAGATCGTGTCCGTCGTGGCGGTCACCACCGGCGACGGCCTCGCCGTGTCCGAGATGCTCGAACTCGTCGACACGCTCGAGGAGCGTCTCGGTCGTCCGCC
>JAURVW010001404.1 GCA_030655275.1 Solirubrobacteraceae bacterium | reverse complement strand
CGCCTGGAACAGGCCCACGCGCAGGCGGCCGGGCGGCAGCATGTTCACATGCCTGAGCTGCTCGTACTGCCGGCGGGAGATCTTCTCGCCGATCGTCGGATGGTCGGCCCGCACGATGCATGACAGGCCGTCGTCCATCAGGTGCTGGACGATCAGGTTGTCCGGCGGATCGACGATGCGGCCGACCACCAGCGCCGTCGATCCGGACATGACGCCGGTCTCGACCACGTCCGAGCCATAGGGCGTGAGCCGAAGGCCGATACCCGGCGCCTGTTCGCGCAGGCGTGCCACCAGGGCGGGCATGAGGACGAATTCGACATAGCTGTTGGGCGCGAGGGTGAGCCGCTGCGTCGCCTTCGCCGGGTCGAAGGCCTGCTGCCCGAGGATCAGGTCGTCCAGGCTCGCCAGCGCCGCGGCGATCGTCGGCGCCAGCTCCTGGGCCTTCTGCGTCGGCTGCATGCCGTAGCGCTCGCGGATGAAGAGCGGGTCCTGCAGCATCGTGCGCAAGCGCGTCAGTGCATTCGACAGCGCGGGCTGCGTGATGCCCAGCCGCGCGGCGGCCCGGGTCACGTTGCGCTCCTCCATCAGCGCCAGGAAAACGGGGAGCAGGTTCAGGTCGTAGCGCATCCAGTCATATTGATGGATATATATCTGAAATTCAACGAATAAATTTGATGAATGGATGCCGGGCGCCCAAACTCAGTCTCACCCCAGCAAGCCGTCCGGGGGTCGGACGGCCTCCCGCTACCCCTGCATCGCACCGAACGAAAGGAATCACCATGTCTTCCGACGCTCTCTTCTCGCCCACCCGATTGGGTGCCATCGACGTCAAGAACCGCATCGCGATGGCGCCGCTCACCCGGTCGCGCGCCGGCATGGACGGCGTGCAGTCGCCGCTGGCGATCGAGTACTACCGGCAGCGCGCATCGGCCGGCCTGATCATCGCGGAGGCGACCAACATCTCGCGCCAGGCACGCGGCTACGCCTACACGCCCGGCATCCACACAGACGCCCAGGTGACGGCCTGGAAGCAGGTCACCGACGCCGTGCACGATGCCGGCGGCCGGATCGTGCTGCAGCTGTGGCACGTCGGGCGCATGTCGCACGTCAGCCTGCAGGAGAACGGCGCCGCGCCGGTCGCGCCCTCGGCGCTGCGCGCCGCCGGCAACGTGTTCACCGAGCAGGGCTTCGAACCGCCGTCGATGCCGCGCGCGCTCGAAACCGCCGAGATCGCGGGCATCGTCGAGGACTACCGCCAGGCCGCCGTCAGGGCCCGGGACGCAGGCTTCGACGGCGTCGAGGTGCATGCGGCCAACGGCTACCTGCTCGAGCAATTCCTGCGCGACAGCACCAACCGTCGCGACGACCGGTACGGCGGCTCCATCGAGAACCGCGCCCGGCTCACGCTGGAGGTGGTCGAGGCGGTCGCCGGCGTGTGGGGCGCCGGCCGCGTGGGCGTGCGCCTCTCGCCGCTGTCCACCGCGATCGGCGACACGCCGCTAGACAGCACGCCGATGCAGACGCATGCCTACCTGGCCCGTCGGCTGGGCGAGATGGAGCTGGCCTACCTGCATGTGGTCGAGGGGCAGCTCCATGGCAACAACGGCAGCGGCGACAACGACTTCGACGGCGACGCGCTGCGCGCGGCCTTCGGCGGCGCCTACCTCGCGAACAACGGCTACGACCGCCAGAAGGCCCTGGACGCGACAGCCTCGGGCCGGGCTGACATGATCGCCTTCGGCAAGCCCTTCATCGGCAACCCGGACCTGGTCGAGCGCCTGCGCACCGATGCCCCGCTGTTCGACGCGCCCGCGTCGTCCTACTTCGGCGGTGGCGCGCAAGGCTATACCGAGTTCGCTCGCGCCTGACCGACCTTTCCACCCTCGACACAAGGAGCCCACCATGGCACTCAAGGATCTTCTCCCCGGCAAGCTGGGCTTCGGCACGGCGCCGCTGGGCAACATGTTCCGCGACATCCCCGAAGCCGAAGCACGCGCGACCGTCGATGCCGCGTGGAACGACGGCATCCGCTACTTCGACAACGCGCCCTTCTACGGCGCCGGGCTGGCCGAAATCCGCATGGGCGAGGC
>JAURVW010001402.1 GCA_030655275.1 Solirubrobacteraceae bacterium | reverse complement strand
CCTGGAACGCCGGCGCCGATGGCCGGCTGGTCCTGGACCGGATCTGCGCCGAGGCCGCTGCGCACCTGCGGGCCGGAGGTGAGGTCTTCATCGTGCAGTCGTCCCTCGCGGACGTGGAGGCGACCCAGGCCCAGCTCGCCGCGACCGGTCTCGACGTCGACGTCGTGGCCAGCAGCACCGGGCCGCTCGGACCGATCGCCGCGACTCGCGCCGACTTCCTCCGCACGCAAGGGCTCGACCCTCAGACCGAGGACATCGTCGTCGTGCGCGGCCGGCGCCCGGTGGCGGTCGTGGCTGAGTCTCCGGCGGAAGCTGAGTCCCCGGCGGAGGCTGAGTCCCCGGCCGAGACCACGTCGCCGACGCCGCAGACCATGTCGTTGCCGGGTCGCGCCTGATCCGGCGGCGGTCGGTCGCCGGACCCGCGGTCCTCGTGCGCGACATCGACGTCTAGGGTCCGGGGCATCGACCAGGGTTCGACACCGGCGAGCGATGACCGCGCTTCCACAACCACGGCTGCGCCGCGCCCGGCGACGCGCGGCCGGTGGCTGTTGGTGGCTCTCGCCGTCGCGGCCGCCGGGGTCGGATTCGCCGTGGCGGGCTCGCGATCGGTTGGCTCGGAAGCCGACGGCCTCGACGGCCCGCTGGGCCTCGCGGTGCTCGCTCGATCACCCACGGCCGCCGACCGCGAGCTGCGCGAGGCAGGCTACGGCGCGCTGGTGTCGCAGGGCCGCGGCAGCGATGCGAAGCGCGACGAATTGAGGCTGCTGCGTCGCCGCGGTGAAGAGGTCGCCGTCCTCGTCGCCACGGAGCAGCCTTCCGAGCCGGGACCTGGCGAGAAGACCGACGGCGTTCCGTTCGGCCGGTTCAAGGAGGTCTGCATCAACTACGCGACCGGCGGGCTGAGCAACATCGCCTGCGGTGATCGGCGCGCGTTCCGCCGCGGAGGCATCGGCGGCATCAGCCAGTCCGCCGAGTTCGGCGCCGACACGACCGACGAGGAGGTCATGGATGCACCCGACGACGAGCCCTTCCTCGACGCAGACGGAAAGGTCGTTCCCGCGCACTTCTACGGCTTGGTGCCGAACGCGGTCGCGCGCGTGGAGCAGACGTTCTCCGGTGGCCTTCCTTCGGCGGAAGGTCCGGTCTCGGGCAACTTCTACGACATCGTGAGCACCCATCCCGAAGCCCCGAACCGCAACGGCGACGTGCTGTGGTTCGACAGGGACGGCAAGGCCATCCCCCACTGACGACCGACGGCCGCGCCCGGGGGGCTAGGGGCGGTCGAGGATGCGGTGGAGCTCGCCGACGGTGATGGTCCAAGACGGGCTGGAGGCCCAGAGGTCGCCGCGGTCCATCACGAGCGCTTCGAGCGAGGCCTGGTGAGGTTCGCTGCCGGTGTGGTGCTCCAGGATGGCCTGCGCGACGGCCTGGACGCCGTCGGGATCCGACCAGCCGAAGCTCGGGTCGTCGGCGCGCGAGGCGATGGTCTCGGGCGCATCGCCGGCGTCGAGCTCGGCACTATGGAACACGAGCGTGGGTGACTCGCCGTCGCCGCCGATCGCTTCGTAGGCGTCCTGCGGGTTGGTGGGGCGATCGACCTCGGAAAACGGCATGGCTGGCGAGCCTAGGTGCGGGGGTGGATCGGGGCGCCGAGCCCGGTAGTTCGACACCGGTCACTCGTAACTTCCGGCTCGAAGGTCGACTCGCGGCTTCGCGGGCTTCTGCTTTGCCCGTATGAGACAGCGACCCGAGCCTCGGCACCAACAGCTCCAACGTCGCTTTCTCAGCAGCGACGGTCGCACGTTCCAAAGAGCGGCGCTGACGCGCCGTAGATCCGCTGAATGGCTGCGGCGGCTGAGGTCGCAAGCTACTAAGCCGTGGGCCTCGATCAGGGCCGTGGGCCTTGATCAGGAGCGAGCTGGCCCGGCCGCGTTCAGGCTTGTCAGGGATTCTAGAACGATGACCACGAGCGTGCTAATCGACGAGTTTCAGGAGCTGCTCAACCGGCGGAGCCGCGGTCGTGGGATCCGCGACAGCTCGGGCGAGGAGCCAACTTCGGCTCTCGAGCAATCCAGCAGACCAAGGAAAAAGGTCCCTACGCGGCAGCCGGGGCGGTCAGCGTCGCCAGCGTCGCCGCGAAGGTCGTCAAGAACTCGCGATAACCGCGGCGCCGCACGGCTCTGTCCCCGAGCGCAGGGCTTTGGTCACCGCTTCGGACCGTAGGCTTTCGCGGCGTATGCCCGATATCGACGACATCACGGCCTCACTGCAGGCCCGCGCCGAGGAGCTGCGGGGAGCGGTCGGCGAGCTCGCGGCTGTCGAAGCCGCCCTCGCAGCACTCCAGGGCGGCACCGAGCGCGCACCGCGGGGCTCGGTCAAGGCGCGCCTGGTCGCCGTCGTCGCCGAGTCGCCCGGGCTCAAAGCGAGCGAGATCGCGCACCTGGCCGGGATCGCGCCCGCAGGCGTCTACGTGCCGCTCAAAGCGCTGCTGGAGGCCGGGACGCTGCAGCGCGACGAGTCGAAGCGGTGGTCCGCTACTGCTGCGCGCGAAGAGGCACCGCGATGACCGCGCAGCCGTGGCTGGCCGTGATCGGGCGGTCTGGTCGCGCCACGCATGCCATCTACCGCCAGCCCGAGCCCGGCGCCTCTGATGCGCTGGCTCGCCGCGGACTGGTCGCCTGCGAGACGGCGCCTGCAGGGCCGTACCGAACACGCGAACCCGATGGGCGATACGTCGATCCGCCGCTCCCACTCAAGCCGCTGCTGCAGACCGGCGAGCCGACATGCACGAAGTGCCACGCCAGGACCGAATACTGGACGGGGTAACCGGTTTGCTTGAGCGCGGGCCGCTGGCGGCCCGTTGACTGAGGTGCCGGGTCTATTAGCGCGCTGGAACCGCGCGGCTTGTCTTAGGTCGTTTGGTCGCGACGTTCGGCCGCACGCCGCTGGAGGATGTCGAACTCCTGCTCGGGAGTCAGTGCCGGCTTGCCTTTGGCGACTCGACTCGCGCTGACGTTCGCCACGATCTTGCGGTCGTAAGCGACGATTTCTGCTTCCTTCGCAGCGTCCCGCTCCGCCTTGGCCTCGTGCATCAGCCCGAGCCGGGTGTTGGCGGCGTCGCGGTCCTCGTCGGTGAATTCGGTCGCCCACGCTGCCTCAGGGTCGGCGACGATGGCCTCTGCGGTGAGGTCGGGACGACCTGCGTCGATCAACGCGCTGTAGCTCGTAGTGGCCTTCTCATGAACCTTCGATCTCACGTAATCGACGAGTCGGGGGCCGTCGTCGGCGCGCGCCTCAACGGCATTGGAGAAGCGCGTGATGCGAAGCGCCTTCCCTCCGGCGTTGAGCGCACCAGACTTGGGGGTCTCCTCGACCACGTCACGAAGCCGAGCCAGCAACGCTTTTTGCGCATCGTTCACGTCTTCGCACCCTAGCTACGCGATCTCGGCCGCGGCCCTCGTGGCTGCGCTCAAACTCGGTCTTCCTTGAGATCAGTCGGCGTTGCGCAGCAGCTCGAGAACCGTGGTTGCCATCTCGTCGTGGGGACCTATTCGAGCAACAGGGCAGATAATCCAAGCCCTTAGGTTGAAGTTATCTCTCAGGTCGGCTAGGCTCCCGATAGTTAGCCCCTAAGGGCTGTAACTATCAATTAAACGAGCCTCCGATGATTCACATCAAACTGCACGACCGTCGCGACCTGCCGAAAAACTACGATGATCCAATGGGCCGCACCTGGGTGGGGTACGACCCGCGCCTCTCTCCTCAGGAGCTGTTTGCGCAGAATCGAGGCCGGTGGGTCCTTGGTTCGCGCGCCGACCGCGAGGACTACGTGGCCTTCTCGTACACCGGCGACCACACCATCAAGTTTGTCGTGGCGATCGACGGCTGGGAGCCCGTGGGCGAGCGAAAGGCGATCGTCGGGCATGTTCTAGACCCCGATGATCCGGTTGCGGTCGAATGGGTCGGCGCACCGGCCCCCGACAACCATCGCAATCCAACGACGTACTTCGAACACACCGGTCCGGGGACATCGATCTGTGCCTGCGGATGCGGCGAGCCTGTCCCGCCGAAGCGTGCGTTTCTGCCAGGACACGACCAGAAGGCGATTCACGCACGGATCGCCCAGCAGTGGGGCGACACCCTCGGTTTCATCAAGTGGTTCGACGCCGAGTACGCGACGGACGGCAAGACCGGTTAGATCGAGCGCAGGAGACTTTGCGCCGAGTGGCTGGCTGCTTTGTTTTGAAGGGCCCCGACGGCCGAATCGAGTTGGCCCCGATCGCGTCCACGACGACTTGCGCACAGGGAGCCAACGGCGACACGGACAGATCCAGCGTCAGCCGCCGCCTAGGAACGCAAACGCTTCGCGTGTGAGGGCGACGCGGCCGCGGGCGTCTCGCTGAACAATCCCGAACCCGACGAGCTTGTCTACTGCCTGCGTTACATCGTCGCCGGTGCTGACCTGGTGTTTGAGTCGGTCCATCGTGACCCAAGTCCCGGAACTGACGAGGGCGCCGACTACATTGCTCTGCGCACCGTTGAGCTTCCTCCCGAGGACGAGGGCGTAGCGCGGGGCCGGCTTTGGCTGGGGAACACCATTCTTCGGTCTGCGCTTCTTCTTCGCAGATTCCTTGGCGTTCGCGATCGCCTCCGGGCCATGCAATCGAGCCTCATTTGCCGCACCGACGTTCCCCATTCGAAGCGCAAAGCGGCTGCGACGCGAGGCTGGCATGCCAAGACCGTAACCGACCCGACTCGCTACGTCACGCTCCTAGCGCACTCGCGTCTTCACCGAACGCTGCGACGTCCGGGCTCGGCAAAAGCGCCGGTGCCGGGGTGGACGCGTTGATCGGTGGTTGAATGGTGCTCGTGAATCAGGATCTACCGCGTTGAGGCTCAACCTAAAGGCCGTCGAGGAGCGGGTCGCTCCTCTCGGTGGGCGCGAGTCGTACGACCGCGAGTTCATCTTTGATCTGCTTCTCGCCTACGGGAAGCCTCAGGGCAACGTGACGCGCCTGCGGAACGGTTCCCTGAGCGTCGCCGACGACAAGACGACCGAGGTCGCTCAGAAGAACGTCGTCTACTTCAAGGAGACGACCGGCGACCCGCTTACGGTTATCGACGAGCTGAAGTCTTCGCCGACGGTGGTGCGGTATCGCACCCGTTTCGTGATCGTCACCGATTACAGCGAGCTCCTCGCCATCGACACGAAGACGGGCGAGAACCTGATGGTCCCGATCCGGGACATCGCCCAGCACTTCACGTTCTTCCTGCCGTGGGCCGGCATGGAGAAGGCTCAGTACGTCAGCGAGGCACACGCCGACGTCAAGGCCGCCCAGCGGATGGGCAAGCTCTTCGACGAGCTCCTCGCCGCCACCCCCGGACTGATCGAACAAACCCGCGGTCGGCACGCCCTCAACGTCTTTTTCGCCCGGCTGCTGTTCTGTTTCTTCGCCGAGGACACGGGGATCTTCACGGAGGACCAGTTCACAAACGCGGTCGGCTCCCACACGCAGGCCGACGGGTCAGACGTCAACGACTTTCTAACTGCGCTGTTCGCGGCCCTCGACACGGAAGACCCCGCTGAGAAGCCGACGCATCTGGCCTCGTTCCCCTACGTCAACGGCCGACTGTTCACGATTGGTCCGGAGCAGTTCGTCCCGACCTTCACCAAGGCCGCGCGCGAGCAGCTGATCGCCTTGGGAATGCTGAACTGGAGCGAGATCAACCCCGACATCTTTGGCTCGATGTTCCAGGCG
>JAURVW010001388.1 GCA_030655275.1 Solirubrobacteraceae bacterium | reverse complement strand
CGCCTGGCCCGCCAGCTGCGCCAGTGGATGTCCGAGGGTGAAGGAGCACGCACATGAGCCAGCCCCTCTCCCTGGTCGGGATGGACGAGATGGCGCCGCCCGCCGGGCTCGCCATGGTCCAGGCCGGCGTCCTCTCCGGTGCCAGCAAGGCCGCGATCGCGCTCGTCGCCCTCGGCGCCGAGCAGGCCGCGGAGGTCCTCAAGCACCTGCCCGAGGCCCAGGCCGAGCAGCTCTCGGCCGAGATCGCCCAGCTCGGCGAGATCGACCAGCAGACCCTCGACGAGGTCTCCGGCGAACTCGTCGAGGCGACCGGCCCGGCCGATGCGCCCCGCGGCGGGATCGGCTTCACCCGCGACGTGCTGATCCGCGTCGTCGGCGAGGAGCGCGCCGACGAGCTCATCGCCCAGTTCATGGGCGGCGAGCGCAAGCCCTTCGACTTCATGCGGTCGATGTCGGCCGACGAGATCGGCCTCCTCCTCGAGGGCGAGTCGCCGCAGACCATCGCGCTCGTGACCGTCAACGTGAAGGCCAGCCTCTCGGGCAAGGTGCTCGACATGCTCGAGCCGCGGCTGATGGCCGAGGTCGCGCACCGGGTCGCCACGATGGCGCCCGTCGAGCCGCGCGTCCTGCAGGACATCGACGCGGGCTTGCGCGAGAAGGCCGCAGCCGGCGTCGTGAGCGCGAGCGGTGAGGCACCGCCGTCCGGCGTCGACGTGCTCGCGTCGATCCTCCAGGGTGCAGGCCGCGCCACCGAGCGCCAGGTGCTCGGCGGACTCGAGTCGGTCGACGCGGAGCTCGCGGCAGCCGTCCGCGACAAGATGTTCACGTTCGAGGACCTGCCGAAGCTCACCGACAAGGACCTTCAGCTCGTGCTGCGCGACGTCGACCAGAAGGACCTCGTCATCGCACTGCGCGGCGTCGACTCCGAGCTGCTCGACCGCGTCACCTCGAACATGTCGCAGCGCTCGGCCGAGACGCTGCGCGAAGAGCTCGGGATGCAGACCGCGATGAAGCGGTCGATCGTCGAGGAGGCCCAGACGCAGGTCGTCTCGGCCATCCGCGCGCTCGAGGAGTCCGGCTCGATCGAGCTGCCCGGTGGAGATGCCGACGCCGCTGGTGGCGGAGACGTGGAGGAGATGCTTTGAGCAACCGATTCGAACTGCCGACCCTCGAGCCGCTCCGCCCGGCCGAGCCGATGCCGGTCCTCTCCGAGATGGAGGAGACCGCGGCCCGCGAGGCGCAGCGCGCCGCCGCCCGCACGGAGGGCTATGCCGAGGGCCACGCGCAGGGACTCGCCGAAGCCCGCGCGCAGTACACCGCGTCGATCACCGCCCTGCAGGCGGCCGTCGCCGAACTCACCCTGCGCCGCGACGCGCTCTGCGACGCGGTCGAGCCCGCCGCCGTCTCACTCGCCCTCGCCGGCGCCGAGCAGATCGTCGGTGCCGCATTGGGCGTGAAGCCCGAACTGATCGAGAATGCCGCCCGAGGCGCGATGCGAAGGCTCGTGCAGCGCGACCACGTCACGGTCCTCGTGAACCCCTCCGACCTCGAGCACATGCGCGAGTTCGCGCAGGACCTCGCCGACCAGCTCGGCGGGATCGAGCAGCTCGACGTGCAGGCCGAACGGCGCGTCGCCAGCGGTGGCGTGATCGTGCAGACGCCGACGGGCGACGTCGATGCGCGGCTCGACACCCGCATGGCGCAGCTCGGCGAAGTCGTTCGCGATGCCCTCTCCGGCAACCTCTCCTGAAGGGCCCTGAATCGATGACGGCCACCGCCGAAGAGATCAACGAGCGCCTGGACCTCGCCGCGCAGATCGTGTCGCGCGCCGACCTGCAGCGTCCGCGCGGCCGCGTGGTCGACCTGATCGGTCTGATCGTCGAAGCCTCCGGGCTCAACGCCGAGGTCGGCGAACTCGTCGAGCTCGAGACCGGCCGTCACAAGCCGCCGGTGCCCGCCGAGGTCGTCGGGTTTCGCTCCGGCCGCACGCTGCTCATGCCGCTCGCCGAGCTCCACGGCATCGGCCCGGGCAACGTCGTCACGCCGACCGGGCACCACCTCGAGGTCGCCTGCTCCGACGCGATGCTCGGTACCGTCGTCGACGGGCTCGGCAAGCCACTCGACGGCATGGCACCGCCCGTGGGGCGCCGGCGTCCGATCGAGGCGAAGCCGCCGAACGCGATGACGCGCCAGCGCATCGAGGAGCGCATCACCCTCGGCGTCCGCGCCCTCGACACCCTCATTCCGTGTGGCATGGGGCAGCGCCTCGGCATCTTCGCCGGCTCCGGCGTCGGCAAGTCGTCGCTGCTGGGCATGATCGCCCGCTCGACCACCGCCGACGTCAACGTGATCTGCCTCGTCGGCGAGCGTGGCCGCGAGGTGCGCGAGTTCATCGAGCGCGACCTCGGCGACGCGATCAGCCATTCCGTCGTCGTCTGCGCCACCGGCGAGCAGCCGGCCCTCGTGCGCATCAAGGCCGCGCTCACGGCCACCGCGATCGCGGAGCACTTCCGCGACCAGGGCAAGAACGTGATGCTGATGATGGACTCGGTCACGCGCTTCGCGATGGCCCAGCGCGAGGTCGGCCTCGCCATCGGCGAGCCGCCCGCGACCCGCGGCTACACGCCGTCGGTCTTCGCGATGCTGCCGCGCCTGCTCGAGCGCTCCGGCACGAGCGACATCGGTTCGATCACCGGCCTCTACACCGTGCTCGTCGACGGCGACGACATGAACGAGCCGATCGCCGATGCCGTCCGGTCGATCCTCGACGGCCACATCGTCCTCACGCGCTCCCTCGCGCACACGGGGCACTACCCCGCGATCGACGTGCTGCAGTCCGTGAGTCGTCTCGTCGGCGAGATCGCTCCCGATCCGGTCCGCGAGGCGGGCACCCGCGTGCGTGAACTCATGGCCGCCTACCGCGACCAGAAGGACCTCATCACCATCGGCGCCTACGAGCACGGGTCGAACCCGCTCGTCGACCGTGCGATCGCCCTGAAGGATCCGATCGACCAGTTCCTCAAGCAGCGCGCCACCGAGCCGTCGGGTCTCGCCGACGCCGACGCGCACCTCATGTCGCTCGTCGACGGCGATCCGGGATACCAGCCGTACACCGCGCCGGCGCCCGCCGCGATGGCGATGGACGACGTGAACCTCCCGGGGGAGAGCTGGCCGGCCGCCGAGCCCCATGGCGACTCCGCGATTCCCAGCTTCGACCTCGCCGGAGGTAGCTTCTGATGGCCAAGCAGTCGCCCTTCAAGTTCCGCCTGCAGCCCGTTCTCGAGATCCGCGAGAAGGACGAGGACAAGGCCAAGGAGCAGCTCGCCGAGACGATCCAGCTGCGCACGCAGGGCCGCGAGATGCTCCAGTCCGCCGAGCAGCTCGTGGAGGAGGCCAACGAGGCCGAGCGTGCCGCCGCGCGCCGCGCCGTGACCGTGCACGAGCTCGCCGCGCAGCAGCTGTGGCGCGAGCGCCTGGAGCGCCACCGCCTCGCCGCCGGGCAGCAGCTCGAGCAGGCCGAGAACGAGGTCGACCTCTCCCGCCGGGCCCTCGTGCACGCGCATCAGCGCCGGGCCGCGCTCGACCGCCTCAAGGACATCAAGCGCGATGAGCACCGCGTGCACCTCGAAGGGCTCGAGGCCGCCGAGGTCGATGAGATCGCGCTGCAGCAGCACCACCGTCGGATGCGGGGGCACCACGCATGAACGTAGGAAGCACCGACGCCGTCGCTCGGGTCCAGGCGATCCAGCAGATGGCCTCCAGCCTCGGGCTCGGGGCCACGCCGAGCAGCGGCTTCGCCTCCGCGCTGCAGTCCGCCGAAGCGGCCGGCGGCGCGACCGCCACGCCGGCGGCCACGAAGGGCGGCGCCGTGAGCGGGGTCGCCTACGCCTCCGAGATCAACGCGGCCGCCACGAAGTACGGCCTCGATCCCGCGCTCCTCGCCGGGCTCGTCAAGCAGGAGTCCGGCTTCAATCCGAACGCCACGAGCAGTGCGGGGGCCAAGGGCCTCACGCAGCTCATGCCGGCGACGGCGAGGTCGTTGGGCGTCACCGACGCGTCCGATCCGGCACAGGCCCTCGAGGGCGGCGCGAAGTACCTCAGGCAGATGCTCGACAAGTTCGGCGGCGACGAGAAGCTTGCGCTGGCCGCCTACAACGCCGGCCCGGGCGCCGTCACGCGCTTCGGCGGCATCCCGCCCTATGCCGAGACGAAGGCCTACGTGGAGAAGGTGCTCGCCAACCGCGACGGCTTCGCCGCCTCCGCGACGAGCGCTTCGGCCCTCGGTCTTCCGGCCACCGCGGCCGCGGTTGGCGCGACGACCTCCGCCGGCTCCGCATCGGCCAACAGGACCTCAACCGCCCTCGCCCTCGACTCGTCGTCCAGTTCGGACACCTACGGGTCAGGCTCCAGCCTCAACTATCCGACCACATAGACACGATGCCAATCGACACGCTCCAAGCTGGCCCAAGCGTCAGCCTCACTCCGGGCGGTCCTCCAAGCAAGAGGCCCGGTGCACCACCAGGGTTCTCGAATGCCTTGGACGACGCCGCCAAGACCTGGACCGCACTTGCGGAAGGTCAGACCGCCACGAAGAAGCCGATCGATCACTCGGCTCCAAAGGCTCCCGCCGACGCGGGCGCCGACGTCAAGCCTGAGGCCCCGGCGACTCCGGGTGCCGAGGCCACGGCGCAGCCCACCGACCCGACCGTGGCGGCCGACGCTGCCGCCACGACGGACGCCGTGGCGACGGACGCCGACGCGAGCGAGCTCGCAAAGGCGATCGGCGCGGCCGAGGCGACTGCCGTCGCTCCGGCGACCACACCCGTTCCGACCGTCGACCCGGCCGCCCTGGCCGCGGCTGCAGCCCCCGTGCCGGT
>JAURVW010001387.1 GCA_030655275.1 Solirubrobacteraceae bacterium | reverse complement strand
CTCAAGAGCGGCGCGGAAATGCCGTTACCGAGAGCATCCGGCGCTCCGTGCGCCGCTCTCGATCGCCCGATTTCCGTCTCTCCCTCGATGCCGCCGCTTCCTGAACTCGCCTCCACCGCGTTGCTGCACGGCCTGCTGGCGTTGTTCGTCGCCGTGCTCGCCGCGTACGCCGCGCTCGACATGGCCCGCCGCGTGCGCATCGTGAGGGTCGAGATCGGCCCGCGCTGGCTGATCGGTGCGGCGATCGCGCTCGGCACCGGCATCGCCTCGGTGCAGATCATCCTGGTCGGCGCGCAAACCCTGCCGTTCGCGCTCGGTTATGACGTCTGGGCCGTGTTCGGCGCCTGGCTGATGGCGATGGCGGTCGCGCTGCTCGGCTTCGGTGCTGCGGCCGGCAAGGCCATCGCGCCGCGTCGTCTTGCGCTCGGCTCGGCGGGGCTCGCGCTCGGCACCGTCGCGTGCCAGATCGTCACGATGCAGACGATGGGCCTCGCGCCAGGCATCGAGTGGCGCACGTTCATGCTGCTGCTGGCGGCGTTCGCGGCGCTGCTGATGATGGCGCCTGCGCTCTGGATCTTCTTTCGCACGCGCAGCCGCAGCGAGCGGCGCGGGCCGTTCCAGCAGGTGCTGGCCGCGGCGGCGCTCGGCGTGTCGGTGGTGCTGAGCCAATGGATCGTGATCGGCGCGGCCGACATCGGCAGTCAGGCCTCGTCGACCTTCGCGCGCCAGCTGCCCTCCGGCACGCTGATCGCGCTGGCCTCGCTCGGCTCGGTCTCGCTGCTCGTGATGATGCTGGTCTCGTCGCTGCTCGAAGCGCAGATGCGGCGCTCGCTGCGGCGTGCCAAGGGCGAGCTGCAGAAGCAGTCGTTCACCGACCCGCTGACCGAACTGCCGAACCGGTTGATGTTCGAAGGCGCGCTCGCGCAAGCGGTGCGCGAGGCCGACCGCGGGGAAGGCCGGCTCGCGCTGCTCGCGATCGACCTCGACGGTTTCAAGCCGATCAACCAGACCCACGGCCACCACAGCGGCGACCAGATGCTGCGCGAGATCGCCTCGCGCCTGCGCGCCCGCGTGCGGCCGGACGATGTGGTCGCGCGCCTCGGCGGCGACGAGTTCCTGCTGCTGCTCGCCGGCAACCCGACGCGCGACGACGTCTCGCAGCTCGCCGCGACGCTGCTCGACGCCATCGGCCAGCCCTTCGCGCTGAACGGCCGCGAGGCCGCCATCACCTGCTCGATCGGCATGGCGATGTACCCCGAACACGGCGCGATGACGACGCTGATCGCGCACGCCGAGACCGCGCTGCGCGCCGCCAAGAGCACCGGCGGCGAGACCGCCTGCTTCTTCGAGCTGCGCATGCTGAGCGGTGCGCGCGAACACACCGACCTGCTGCGGGACCTGCGCCGCGCGCTGGCGC
>JAURVW010001386.1 GCA_030655275.1 Solirubrobacteraceae bacterium | reverse complement strand
TCGAGAGCAAGCGCATGGCGGTGTTCGCGCAGATGGTGCGGCTCGACGGTTCGCTCTCGTACCGCTCGATGCTGCTGGTGCCGAAGAACGGCCGGGTGCGCAGTCTCGAAGACCTGCTCGCGCACCCCGGTGCCTACAGCTACGCCGGCGGCGAACCGGGCTCGATGGCGGGCAGCCTGGTGCCGAGCTACTACCTGTTCCACAAACGTGGGCTCGATGCGCGCAAGCACTTCAGGTCGGTCTCGTACGGCAACCACTTCGACGGCTTCCTGGCCGTGGCCGAGGGCCGCGCCGATGTCGCCAGCACCAGCACCGAGGAACTCGGGCGCTACCTGGGCGAGTGGCCGGTCACCTTCGGCACGCTGCGCGTGCTGTGGGAATCGCCACCGAACCCGACCGACCCGATGCTGTACCGCACCGACCTGGCGCCCGATCTGAAACGGGGGGTCCGCGACTTCTTCGTCAACTACGGGCGCAGCCCGGCCGAGCGCGAGCGGCTGGTCGAGCTCAACGACCTGTCGGGCTTCCAGGCGTCGACCAACTACCAGTTGCGCGCGGCGATCGACCTCGAACTGTTCGAGGCGCTGGCCGGCGCGATGCGCGACCGGAACACCCCGCGCGAGCGCTTCGGCGAGCTGATGGAGCAGCTGACACGGCGCGCCGCGAACCTCGATTCCATCATCAACGCCTCGCGTTTCGACCTCCATTGAGGCGGCGCGCCCGACACCGCCACTTGCACCCTCGATCGAAAGGACGCAAAAAGAAACCGCGTTGAAACGCACAGATTTGCACAAAGGCGCCGGACTGCACAATAATTAACGACCGTTAACTATTTGGCGATCTGGCGGCCCGACCGCGAACTCCGATGCTGCAAGAAGAACGACACATGCGCTTGAGGGCCCTGCTGGCGAGCTGCCGGCAGGTCACCACCGAGCGCATTGCGACCGACCTCGGCGTTTCGCGCGAGACGGTGCGTCGCGACGTGGTCGAGCTCGAGGCGGCGGGCGAATTGCGGCGGGTGCACGGCGGGGTCGTCTCGGTCGGGGCCGAGCCGGAGCTGCCGCTCGACGAGCGCGCCGGCGAACGCCACAAGGAAAAGCGCGCGATCGCGCGGCTCGCGTCGCGCCTGCCGACGCGCGGCCAGACGCTCTTCCTCGGCGGCGCCAGCACCACGGTCTCGGCGCTCGCGCAGGAGCTCGCCGGCGGCACGGGCCTCACCATCATCACCAACTCGATCGACGTCGTGACCAAGCTCACCGCCGGTGACGCCGGCGGCACGCCGCGCCACGACGTGCTGCTGCTCGGCGGCCGGCCCTCGGCCGGCGGCGCCGCGACCTTCGGCGAGACCACGCTC
>JAURVW010001380.1 GCA_030655275.1 Solirubrobacteraceae bacterium | reverse complement strand
GGGGTACCTGGGGTTACACTGCAGTCATCAAGGCCGCGCCGCTGATCAACTACCACCTCCAGGGTTCCGGCTCGCCGCTCGTGCTCCTCCACGGCATCGCCGCGAACTGGCAGTGCTGGCAGCCGATCATCCCCGCGCTCGCGACCCGGCACGACGTGATCGCGATCGACCTCCCGGGCTTCGGTGGCTCGGTCGACCTCGGGATCGCGGAGCCGTCGCTCGAGCACTTCGGGCAGTCGATCCTCGACCTCCTCGACTCGCTCGGCATCGACGACTTCCACGTCGTCGGCAACTCGCTCGGTGGCGCCGTCGCCTCGCCCCTGCTGGGCAGCGGGCGCGTGCTCAGCTTACACGGCGTCTCGGCCGCCGGCCAGACCCAGGGCTGGTACCTCGAGCTCACGAAGGCCGTGCTGCGCGGTTCCTACTACGGCGCCCGCGCCATCGGCCCGATCGCGCCGGCGCTCGTGAAGCTGCGCCCGCTGCGGTTCGTCTTCATCGGGCAGATGGTCGGCCGCCCGCAGCGACTCACCGCCGCCTACACGCTCGAACTGATCAAGGGCTGCGCGATCGGCAGCGGCTTCGAAGCCACGCTCGCTCACGCGATCCCGAAGGACCGTGGCGTCCCGATCCCGGACTACGACGGTCCCGCGCAGATGCTCTGGGGCACCCGCGACATCGTCCTGCCCTTTAGCGCCCTGGCCCGCTTTGCCGAGAAGTGGCCGGGCAAGCGCCTGGAGATCGTGCCGATGAAGGGTCTCGGCCACGTGCCGATGCAGGACGACCCCAAGCTCATCGCCGACACGATCCTCGCGCTCACCGGCAAGGTCGACGCAGGCGCCGCGATCCGGTCGAGCACCGTCTCGCGCTAGGCCGCGCCGGGGGCTCCGGTCGCCTCGGCGTCGCCGCCCTCAGCGGGGCCGGCGTCGTCGTTCTTTGCAGACGCGCCTCCATCGGTGGCGTCCTCGCCGTCGCCCTCGACCGCCGCTTCCTCTTCACGCTCGGCCTCGGGGTCGCCCTCGGTGGGGTCGTCGCCGAGGAGCAGCCGCTGGAGGGGTTCGGCCGTGAGCCCGTGGGCGATGATCGACACGCTGGCGGCGATCAGCACGGTCCACAGCACCACGCGCGACTCGGCATCGGGGAGCAGACCGCTCGCGGCGGCGAAGCTCGCGTAGTAGAGCGACCCGATCCCTCGCACACCGAACCAGCCGATGAAGAGTCGCTCGCGGAACGGCAGCGCCGACCCGATGAACGCCAGGAGCGTCGCCGCCGGCCGGATCACGAGCAGCAGCAGCGCCACGAGCAGCCAGCCCGCGGTGCTCGGGAGCCCGAGGCCGTCGACGGAGAGCAGGCTGCCGAGCAGGAGCACGAGTGCGAGTTCGCCGAACTTCTCGGCGAGGATCGCACCACGATGGACGCGGCGGTCGGCCTCGTCGTCCTCCTCGGCCTGATTGAAGGCGATGCCGGCCGCGAAGGCGGCGAGGAACCCATAGGCGTCGAGGATCTCGGTCACGCCGTAGACGGCGAGTACGGCCGCGAGCGCGATCCACGCGTCGAACGTGGTGCGGACGTGGCCGGACGACCGCCACGAGCGGTAGAGCCGGCCGAGGATGATGCCGACCACCACGCCGACCGCGATCCCCACGGCGACGCCGTAGACCACATCGCCGAGCACCCATGGGAGCGCCCAGCCCTTGCTCGTCGCGGGGCCCGCGATGAGGAGTCCGAGCATCACGAAGGGAAAGGCCAGACCGTCGTTGAGTCCGGCCTCGGAGGTGAGGGCGAAGCGCGGCTCGCTGCGGTCGGGTTCGCCGGGTGGTCCGACGCCGAGGTCGCCGGCGAGGACCGGGTCGGTCGGGGCGAGCGTGGCGCCGAGGACGATCGCGGCGGCGATGGAGAGGCCCATGGCGGTGTTGGCCCAGGCGGCGACGGCGGCGATCGTGAGCGGCATCACGAGGCCGAGCAGGCGCCAGGTCGAGGCCCAGTTGCGCCAGCCGAGCGGGCGCTCGAGCGCGAGGCCCGTCCCGAACAGGGCGATGATCACCGCGACCTCGCTCGCGTGCTCGATCACGAGCGCGTCGCGGAGCGGATCGAGCCAGCGCACGTCGAGGGCGGTCACGATCACGGCCGTCGCGACGCCGAGCAGTAGGTAGACCACGCTGGCGCTGTAGAGCTTGCCGCGCTGGTTGCTCAGCGCGAGCATGGCGACGAGCAGCGCGACGCCACCGAGGACGAAGAGCAGTGGGTCGAGCGACCCGGGGTGGAAACCAGGCGAACTGGCGATGGTCGGCGCGGTGGGCATCCGAGCCGATCACGCTAGGTCCGTCGCGGCGCCACCCCTGCAATTCCTCGGGCCGCTGCCGGGCGCCGGGCGAGGTCGGGGAGATTCACGCTGCTCTTCGACCGGATTCTCCCGGACCCGACACCCGGGCCGCCGCACCGGCACGGGGCGGTCCGACGGGTAGATTGCCGCGCATGGGCAAGTGGACCGCCGACGACATCCCCGACCAGAACGGCCGGACGATCGTCGTCACCGGGGCGAACGCCGGGCTCGGGCTCGAGAGCGCGAAGCGTCTCGCTGAGCGCGGCGCCCGCGTGATCCTGGCCGCCCGCAAACCGGAGGCAGGCCGTGAGGCACTGAAGCGTGTCGCGGCCGTGGCGACCGGCCAGCAGCCGTCGCTCGTGCCGCTGGATCTCGCCGACCTCGACAGCGTCGCGACGGCTGCCGGCGAGATCGCGGCCCTCACCGACCGCGTCGACGTGCTGATGAACAACGCCGGCGTGATGGCGATCCCGAAGCGTTCGACGACCGCGCAGGGCTTCGAGACCCAGCTCGGCGTGAACCATCTCGGGCACGTCGCGCTGACGGTGCGCCTGGTCCCGCTGCTGCTCGCGGCCGGCACGGACGAGCGTCCAGCACGCGTCGTCACGCTCGGCTCGATCGCGCACCTGCAGGGCAAGATCACCATCGACGACCTGCAGAGCGAGCAGCGCTACGACGCCTGGCGGGCCTACAACCAGAGCAAGCTCGCGAACGTGATGTACGCCCTCGAGCTCGACAAGCGCGCGAAGCTCGCCGGGCTGCCGCTGCTCGGCGTCTCGTCGCATCCGGGGGTGTCGACGACGGCGCTCTTCCAGTCGGGGCCACAGGCGTCGGGCTTCAACCCGATCAACAAGGTGATGCAGCTCGGCACCGCGATCATCGGGCAGTCGCCGAAGGCCGGCGCCCTCGGGCAGCTGCGCGCCGCGACCGACCCCGAGACCCGCGGCGGCGAGTACTACGGCCCGACGGGCTTCAACGGCTGGCGCGGCCCACCGGTGATCGCGCCCGTGAGCAAGCGCGCGATGGACGACGACATGTCGACGCGTCTCTGGGACGCGTCCGAGCAGCTCGTCGGCGTCACCTTCGACGACGCCGTCGCCGCCACCACCTAGCCACCAGCCCGCCGAACGTCAGGATTCACCCTCCCCCGGGGGTGAATTCCGACGTTCGACCTCCTGCGCCGGGCCGAGCCGGGCCGAACGTCGCGATTCACCCCCGTCGAGGGGTGGATTGCGACGTTCGACCCGTGGGGCCCGCTGGCTCACCGACCGACGCTCACCCCGAAACGACGAAGCGCCGCCGCCCACGAGGGACGACGGCGCTTCGCAAATCACCTAAGGCTTCCCGCTGTTCAGCGGGAGCTCGCTCGCGCGACGGCAGGTGCGTCTATCGCGCCGCAGATTCCGCTCGCGCGGAGTGGGTTCAGTACGGCGTCCGGGCCCGCTTGGCGCGGGCGGAAGATGCAAGCGAGAGACGTGCCTGACTAGCGCGAGTACTTCTCGATGACGAGCTGCTCGGTGACGGGGATGGCGATCTCGGAGCGGACCGGGACGCGCTGCACGGTGCCGGAGAGGCCGTCGTGGTCGGCGAGGAGCCAGGCCGGGACGCGGCCGACGTCGGCAGCGGCCTGGCGGGCGATCGGCTCGATCGGAGCGCCGGGGCGCACGGCGATGACCTGGCCGGGCTTCACGCGCATCGAGGCGATCGTCGCGCGCTTGCCGTCGAGCTGGATGTGGCCGTGGCCGACGAGCTGACGAGCCTGCGCGCGAGTGGCGGCGAGGCCGAGGCGGTAGACGACGTTGTCGAGGCGGAGCTCGAGGAGCTGGAGGAGCGCCTCGCCGGCGGTGACGTCGCGGCGGCCCATGGCGGCCGAGATGTAGCGGCGGAACTGCTTCTCGCGGACGCCGTAGGCGATCTTGAGCTTCTGGGCCTCACGCAGCTGCGTGGAGTAGACCGAGACCTTCGTGCGGCGGCGCATGCCGTGCTGGCCCGGGGGAACGGCCCCGCGGCGCTCGAGGGCGGTCTTGCGCGCAAGGCGACGCTGGCCCTTGAGGCCGAGGTCGACGCCTTCGCGGCGTTCAAGCTTTTCGACAGGTCCGGTGTAGCGGCCCATGGATTCTCCTCGTCCCGCAGGCAGATCCGTGGGATCTGGGGGACTATCAGTGCTCACCGACAATGGGTGAGCGATCACGACTCGTGCTCTCGCGGGACGGACTCAGGTGGCCGTCTCGTGAGGTGAACGGGGAAATCTACCGGGCCGGAGCGGAGAACGCCGTGCGGCCGGGCGATCGGGTGGCCGCAGCCTGGACGCCGTCGACCCCGCGAGCGCCTCAAACGAGGGCTCAGTGGAGCCGCGAGCACCTCCGACCGCAGGCGCGGCGGAGCCGCCCGCCGCTCAGGCGCCGACGTCGGGCGTGCCGGCCACGTCGCCGTCGAACGCCTCGAAGCTCACGGCGGCAGCGTCGGCGAGGAAGCCGTGCTCGAAGCTCGGGCGGCCGCCTTCGAGGGGGGCGATGTCGGCCATGATCCGGTCGATCTGTTCCCGCTCGAGGACTTCGTGCTCGAGGAGTTCGGCGGCGAGGGCGTCGAGGGCGGCGCGGTGGCCGGTGATGATGCCCCACGCGATGCGGCGTGCCTCGAAGGCGAGCTCGCGGCGTTCCTCGTCGCGGACGCGCTTGGTCGACTCGCTCACGAGGTGGTGGTCGTCGGCGGCGCGCTGGGCGGTCTCGGCAGTACCCATGGCGTACTCGTAGATCATCCCGTGGGTGATCGAGGCGACCTTCTTGAGGTCGCTGGCAGCGCCGGTGGTGATCGATCCGAAGACGACCTCCTCCGCGACGCGCCCGCCGAGGGCCATCGCCATGTAGTCGACGAGGTCGTCGCGGCTCTTCAGGTAGCGGTCCTCCTCGGGGAGGTTGAGCACGTAGCCCAGCGCCTGGCCGCGGGGGACGATCGAGATCTTGTGGAGGCGGTCGACGCTCGGGAGCAGCTCGCCGCAGAGGGCGTGACCGGCCTCGTGGTAGGCCACGATCCGCTTTTCGTCGGGCTGCAGCACGCGCTTGGACTGCACGCCGGCGATCACGCGCTCCAGGGCCTTGTCGAAGTCCTGCTGCACGAGCTCGTCGCCCTTGCGGCGGGCGCAGAAGATGGCGGCCTCGTTCGCGATGTTGGCCAGCTCGGCACCGGTGAGCCCGCTCGTGTGCTGGGCGACCTGGTGCAGCTCGACGCTGGAGGCGAGCCGCATCTTGCGGGTGTGGACCTGCAGGATCTGCTCGCGGCCGGCGACGTCCGGCGCGGTGACGAGCACCTGGCGGTCGAAGCGGCCGGGGCGCAGCAGGGCGGCGTCGAGGTTCTCGAGGAGGTTGGAGGCCGCGATCACGACGACGTCCTCGCCGCCCTCGAAGCCGTCCATCTCCACGAGGAGCTGGTTGAGCGTCTGCTCGCGTTCGTTGTTCTGACCACCGGAGCCGCGGTGGCCGCCGACGGCGTCGATCTCGTCGATGAAGATGATGGCCGGCGCGTTGGCCCGGGCCGCGCGGAAGAGCCGACGGATACGGGCGGCGCCGAGGCCGGCGAACATCTCCACGAACGACGAGGCCGACTGCGCGTAGAACTTCGCGCCGGACTCGTGCGCGACGGCCTTCGCCAGCATCGTCTTGCCGGTCCCCGGGGGTCCGTGGAGCAGCACGCCCTTCGGAAGCTGCGCGCCGAGCTTGGTGAAGCGGCGGGCGTCCTTGAGGAAGTCGACGACCTCCATGAGCTCGTCCTTGGCGTCGTCGACGCCGGCAACCTGATCCCAGGTGACGGCCTGTTTGGCCGAGGGCTTGATCCGCTTCGGCGCCGTCTTCGGCATCGACTTGAGCGACTTCACCATGACCCAGACGATCAGGAGGAAGAAGAGGACCATGAAGGTCGACGACCACAGGTCGACGAAGTTGCGGAACTGCTCGGCGAACCCCAGGTCGGGGAACGCCTCGAGCGGCGTGGAGCCGGGCGCGGGGCCGAGCAGCGGCACGTCGGGGTCGACGACGGCGCGCGACACGCCGGAGGGCGACCCGGTCGACCACTGACCGAAGAAGTCCTGGAGCTGCTCGATGTATGGGGCCACGTCGCTCACCTGTGGTTGTTCATCGGCAGCGATGGACCGGGCCTGAGCGGCCGTTCATCACCCGCGGCGACGATCGGTCACCACGCGCGGCGGAGCACCGCGGCGCCGACGGTCGATCAGCGACGGAACGGGGCGCCGGGGCTTGGCGTTCTCGATCTTCGAGGCGGAGGCGATCGTGTCGGCGATCGCGTGGTACGCCCCGGAGCTCGCCGCCATGCCCATGTGACTCGCGCGGATCTCGACGGCCCGGTAGCTCGGGGCGACGCAGGCACCGGCGCGCACGATGCCGTCGCTGCGGGAGAAGACGGCGGTGCCGATCACGTCGTCCGGCAGCGGCTCGGCGAGCGACGGCCAGAAGTCGTGGCAGCAGGTCTGCGCGGCCTCGGGGTGCTCGAGGAGATCGGGATGCTCGTGGGCCTCGACCGTGTCCGGGACGGGATGTCCTGGCGCGCCGACCCAACAGCTCGTCGCGATCAGTCCATTGCGGGCGTCCCCCACGCGGCTCAACCACGTGAGGTTGCGCCGCAGGATCGGGTGGAAGTCGTTGATCGTGCCGTGGATCGGGCTGCCGAGCGTGGTGATCGACGCGACGAGGTCCGGACGGCGTACGGCGATCACGTGCGCGAGCATGCCTCCGCGCGACTGACCGACGAGATGGGCGCGGCGCCCGTCGATCGTGACGGCGTGCTCGAGCTTGGCCGTGAGCTTCGTGACCAGCCGCTCGGAGCACTGCACGTTCGAACGGATGCCGCTCGAGAGCGGGACGTACCCGAGCCGGGAGAGCCAGCCACGCATCGGCCGCAGCGTCTCGTCGCCGACCAACAGGCCCGGGATGGTGAGGACGCGCTCGCCATCGCCGCGCCGCACGCCACTGCCCCGCCAGATGTCGGAGCGGACGAGCGAGCTGAGCTCGAGGGGGATGCGGATCTCACCGAGGATGTTCATCGCGATACGCCGGGGTTCTGGGCGTGGAATTCACTGTAGGACCGCTGGGCGGATGCGCGGACGCGGAGTTCGGCGGAGCCGGTCGTCCCGGCGCAGCCGACCTCGCTGGCATGACCGGACGAGCAAATGGGAACGCGCGGAACGCGCGTTCCTATAACTCGTTCATAACTTCTGAGACCGTGGCGCGAACGAACACTCAGCAACTGTCTCGGGGCCCTAAGCACCCGTTTTACGGTTGAATGGGCGCCGTGACCGGCGCCTCTCCCCCAGCCCGCTCCGACACCGGCGCCAACTCGGGCGGCCGCGGTCGGGGCCGCCCCTCCACCCTCGACCGCCAGGCCGTGCTCGACGCCACCTGGCGGGTGATCGCCGCTCGCGGCATCGACGGCGCCCGCTACGCCGACATCGCCGAGGCCAGCGGCACCCCGGTCAGCACGCTCCAGAACGCCTTCGGCACCCTCCAGTCGCTGCTCGCCGCAGCGATCGGCCACGCCAGCAACCGCGACAACGCCTTTCTCGCAACCATTCCGGGTCCCGAGGACGCCTCGGCCGAGGCGCGACTGGAGGCCCTCGCGGTCGGCGCCGTCGGGCCCGGGTTCGGCGCGGAGTCCTACCTCGTGTGGCTGGAACTGTGGCGCGCGTCGGCGCGCGACACCGGACTGGCCGGACTCTCCGCCGATGCGTACGACGGCTGGTGGGCGGTCGCGGAGTCGATCGTCGCCCAGGGCCAGCGCGACGGCGTCTTCACGACCGCCGAGTCCGCTCGAGACCTCGCGATCACGGTGATCGCGATCCTCGATGGCATCGCCCTGGCGCTGCTCATCCCGGCGCAGCGTGGCGAGGCGGAGACCGCCGGCCGGATCGCGCTCGCGGGCGTGCGGCGTCTGCTCGCTCCCTGAGTCGATCCGGGCCCGACTCAGGCGGACGTCCCGCCTCGTGCCGGCACTCGGACATTTGTCGTATGGCCGTACGCGAAAGCTGCTACCTTCGGCGTCGGGCACAGAGCGATTGCCAAGCCTGCACAGCCTGCGCGACCTCGCCATTGGGGGATGACGACGCGTCCGCAGCGCTGACGGAGGCCGTTTCGGGAGACCGGAGCGGCCTTCGGCCGTCGTGGGGCGAAGAGGGCCGAGCACCGCGTCAAGCGGCGTGGCGCTCGGTGTCGTCGGCCTGCTCGTGCAGCCGCGCCTGGATCTCCGCGGGCGGCAGCGGGCGATCGAAGTGGTAACCCTGGCCGGTCTCGCAGCCCCAGGCACGGAGCTGGTCGGCCTGTTCGGCGTGCTCGACGCCCTCGGCGACGACGCCGAGCCCGAGGGAGTGCGCGAGGCGGATGACGCCCTCGACGATCGCCGCATCCTCGACGCCTTCCATCACGCCGTCGACGAACGACTTGTCGATCTTCAGCGTGTGGACGGGCAGGAGCTGGCGCAGGTGCATGAGCGAGGCGTAGCCCACCCCGAAGTCGTCGACGGCGAGGCCGACGCCGAGCGCGGTGAGTCCCGCCAGGGTGCGCGTGGTGGTCTCGGGATCGCCGAGGACCGCGGTCTCCGTCACCTCGAGCGTGAGCTGCGCGGGATTGACGGCGTGGCGCTCGAGCGTCTCGCGGACGAGTTCGGGGAAGTCGCCGAACGTGAGCTGGTGGCTGGAGACGTTCACCGACATCTCGAGCTCCGTGTCGCCCCAGGCCTTCAGCTGGCGGCAGGCCTCGTCGAGCACCCAGGCGCCGATCTTGGTGATCGTGCCGTTGCGCTCGGCGAGGGTGATGAAGTCGAGCGGCGGGACGTTCCCGATCGTCGGGTGGTTCCACCGCAGCAGCGCCTCGACCCCGCGCACCTTGCCGGTCGGCAGGTCGATCAGCGGCTGGTAGGCGAGGTAGAGCTCGTCGCGGTCCAGGACCGTGCGTAGCGAGGACTCGAGCTCCAGGCGCGATACGGCCTCGTCGTGGATCGCACGGTCGAAGACCTCGCAGCACCCCTTGCCGGACGACTTCGCGCGGTACATCGCGGTGTCGGCGTCGCGCAGGACGTCCTCGGCCGTGACGAGCTCGCCGGGCTGACAGACGCGCAGGCCGATGGAGCCGCCGACGAAGCGGTCGGAGCCGGAGAGCACGACGGGCTCGCGCAGTGCGTCGGCGACGCGGGCCGCCACGCGGGTCGCGTCGCCCTCGACGCCCATGCCCGCGGCCAGGACGACGAACTCGTCGCCGCCGAAGCGCGCGACCACGTCGCCCGGGCGCATCTCCGCGACGAGCCGCCCGGCGATCGTCTGGAGGAGTTCGTCGCCGGCGGCGTGGCCGAGGGAGTCGTTGATGAGCTTGAAGTCGTCGAGGTCGACGAAGTAGACGGTCGCGCCGTTGCCCGCGTCGAGCACGGCCTGAAGCCGCTGGAGGAACCGGGTGCGGTTCGGCAGGCCCGTGAGTGGATCGTGGTGGGCCTGCCAGGAGAGGTCGGACTCCAGGCGACGGCGGGTGGTGACGTCGATGACGTGCGAGATCCACCCGGTCTGGAACGTCCCACAGGGCGAGGAGAGCGGTGCGTGGCGCCAGTGACCCCAACCGGAGCCGTCGGCGTGCCGGACCTCGATCTCGCCCTCGCCGGGGAACGTGGAGCCCGAGAGATCCTCGGCCAGCACGAGGCGCGCGAGCGGCGCACCCTCGAGCCGGCGACCCTCGGCCGTCGCCTCCCACCGGGCGACGAGCGCGGCGTTGGCCTCCACGACGTTGCCGTCCATGTCGACCAGGGCCATGCCGATCGGCGCGTCGCTGAACGCGCGACCGAAGCGCTCCTGGCTCTCGGCGGCGTCGGCGCGGGCCTCCTCGTTGACCTTCCAGCCGACGAGACAGATGATCCCCTGGGCGCCGATGAAGCCGGCGTGCACAGCGGCCCACCGCCACGGATGCTCGATGGCATCGGCGTGGTTGAAGACGGAGGACGATGAGAGCGCGCTCATCGCGCCGTGGTGCACGAGCACGTAGGCGAAGGCGAGGAGGTACGGGAACCACTCCTCGTAGAGCGCGAGCAGCGAGACCATCACGAAGAAGTGGAAGTGGGCCTCGATCGCGCCGCCCATGAGGTGGACGAGGACGGCGGAGGCCGAGAGCAGACCGACCGCGGCGAAGCCCTCCCGGGCGCGACGGCTCAGCGTCGAGAGGCCGGCGAAGTAGGCGGGCACGGCGAGCGGGACGATGTCGGCGATCGCGTGCGGCACCGGGTAGCCGTTGGCCAGTCCCCACACCAGGTAGACCGGCACGTGGAGCCAGAGCACGGTGAGCATCGCCCGGTGGCGAGGCTCCCACATCGCCGCCGGAAGGCGGTGGCCTTCGGGGAGCCAGGCACGGATCGAGGAGATGGAGGCCATCCCGCCCTGCATCGACGATCGTTCCTTCCTTGTCGATCGGCTTTTGGTATGGACTGGTACCACCAGCCCGGCGGAATCCGGTGCAACGCTGGTACGCCCGATCGCCCGGCGGTACGGGCGCAGACGGGCCCGGAGCGGCGGTCTGCCGTTCGTCCAAGTTGGGCGCGTTCGAGGAAGGAAAGCGGTCGGGAACGGTTTGGTACCACCCGCTCAGCTGCGAGAATGCGTGGTGTGATGCCCGGAACCGCTCCCGGAGATCGACCCAGCCCAGAGCCGCGCAAGCGGCGCCTCGGTCGACCGCCGACCCTTGATCGTGATGCCGCCCTCGTCGCTGCCCGAGACGTGATCGCCAAGCGCGGTTTCGATCGCACGCGCTACGCCGACGTGGCCGAGGCCGCCTCGGTGCCCGTCACCACGCTGCAGCATGCGTTCGGCTCGCTCCAGGCGATGCTGCTCGAGTCCGTCCAGCGCTCGACCGCCAGCGAGATCGCCGTGCTCCGCGAGCGCGGCAACGACGAGTCCCGCTCCCCGTGGGAACGGCTGTCCGACTTCGCCTTCGACGCGATCCAGGGCCATGACGGCGTCGACACCTGGCCCGTCTGGCTCGACCTGTGGCGGCTCGCCGGCCGCGACGCCGAGATCGGCGCCCGCGCCGGCGTGGTCTACGCCCAGTGGTGGAACTACGTCGCCGAGCTCATCGAACTCGGTACCGCCTCCGGAGATTTCACGTCGGCGATCGCGCGCGATCGGCCCTACGACGCCGCGCAGGCCTGCGTCTCCGTGATCGACGGCCTTGCGTCCGCGCTCATCCTGCGGGCGGATGGACCCGACCACGCCCGCGTCCGCGTGGTCGCCGTCGATGCCATCGCCAGCATGCTCGGCTACGACGCTGCCGCGCACCAGCCGAGCTACGCCCTCGCGTTCGAACGGTCGACCGACGACGCCGGCATCTCCGTCGACGGTCCCGTACCGGCCGCCGAGCCGCTGAGCTCGGAAGGCCCACTGCCCGGCTCCGTGAGCGCCTCCGTCGGTCTGCCGCCGACGCAGACCGCCTGACCGACGGCCGAAGGCCGAGGGCCGAGGGCAGAGCATCCTGCCGCCTCGGGGCGGCAGGGGTCACGGCCTGCCGGGCTACGGATCGGACCGGAGCGCCGCTACCAGGCGCGGGCGTACTGGTCCGGCGCGTCCGGCGTGGCCCGCAGCGCCTTGGCGGCGCGCAGCGGCCAGTACGGATCGCGCAGGAGCTCGCGGGCCAGGAGCACGAGGTCGGCCTGACCGGTGCGGACGATGTTGTCGGCCTGCTCCGGCGACGTGATGAGCCCGACGGCGCCGGTCGCGCTGCCGGCCTCACGGAGCTCGGCGGCGAACGACACCTGGTAGCCCGGGCCGACCGGGATCTTGGCCTTGGCGACATTGCCGCCGGAGGAGACGTCGAGCAGGTCGACGCCCAGGTCGAGGAGCTGCGGCACGAGCTCGGCGTAGTCGGCGGGCGTCATGCCGCCGTCGACCCACTCGTGTGCCGAGAGCCGCACGAACACGGGCTTCGTGGCGGACCAGACCTCGCGCACGGCGCCGACGACCTCGAGCAGGAGCCGTGAGCGGCCCTCGAGGTCGCCGCCGTACTCGTCGTCGCGCTGGTTGGAGAGCGGCGAGAGGAACTCACTGAGGAGGTAGCCGTGTGCGGCGTGCACCTCGACGACGTCGAAGCCGGCGGCGTTGGCGCGGGCCGCGGCGGCTCGGAAGTCGTCGATCACCTTCGTGATGCCGCCTTCGTCGAGGGCGACCGGCTTCGGGTAGTGGTCTGCGAACGGGATCGCGCTCGGCGCGACCGTCTGCCAGCGGTCCGACTCGGGCACCTCGCCGTCGCCGTCCCAGGGCCGGTACGTCGACGCCTTGCGGCCGGCGTGCGCGAGCTGAACGCCCGTCGCGGCACCCTGCTCGTGGGCGAACGCGTTGATCCGCGCGAGCGCGTCGACGTGGGCGTCGTCCCAGAGGCCGAGGTCCTGCGGGGAGATGCGGCCCTCGGGCGAGACGGCCGTCGCCTCCGTGATCACGAGGCCGGCGCCACCAACGGCGCGGGAGCCCAGGTGCACGACGTGCCAGTCGGTCGCAAAGCCGTCGGTCGAGGAGTACTGGCACATCGGCGAGACAACGATCCGGTTGCGCAGCTCGAGGCCTCGGAGGGTGAGCGGCGTGAAGAGCGTGGCGGGGGCCGAGGGATCGAAGGGCGTGGCGCCCGGCGAGGCGCTCGGGGCGGCGGAGGTCGACGCGGGCAGCGGCGGCGTGGTGGACGCCTGGGTGGCGGGGGAGGTCGACGTGGTCATGGAGAGAGGGGCACCGGACGTTGCGGGGGACGTTTCCGACCCTAGGACCAGCCATTCCCGACTTCCATGCGCTCCGTCACCCTTGGAGCGCCCGCACGGATGGGCGCCATGACGACCGCCGACAGGGGGTCGGGACGACCGCCGGCAGGAGCCGACGACGGGCTCGACCGGCGCTCACGCGCCCCGTCGTCACGGACACGTTTCGCCCCGCACCGGCGGGAGCGACCCGGCCTGCGAGCGGCGGCCTTCAGCCCTGCGGGTGGGCGGGCGTGTGCGAGTGGTGGCGCTGTGAGACGCGGATCGCGACGAGCGTGAGGCGGCGGAGGAGTCGACCGCGCAGGTGGTAGCGGGTCAACGCGCCGCCCCTGCGGTGTCCGGCAGGCCGGTGAGCGCAGCCTGGCTGAGGTCGGCCGGCGCCGGAACGCCCGGGAGGTCCCATGTGAACGCCGGGATCGGATGCGCCGGCCCGGAGGCGGACGCGTCGGCCGAGACAATCGTGCCGACGTCCTGGAGGTCGTCGAACGCGAGCGCGGGGCGCGGCACGCCCGAGCCGTCCTGCGAGGGGCCGTCGAACGGATCGGCCACGCTGAACGTGTCGGCGCCGGCGGCCTTCACCACGATGTTGTCGTAGAACCAGACGTGTTTGTTGGGGATCCGGACGGCGTTGTCGCCGTCGTCGACCCGGGTCGTGCCCCAGGCGCCCTGCCCGATGAGCTGGCCGCAGCGCTCGCGACCCTCGTCGCCGGGCTGGCCGTCGCACGAGCGCAGGCCGAACACGACCTCGAGGGCGTGCGACCGGCTCCCCACGCGCAGCAGGGTGTTGTGCGCGAAGAGCGCGTCGTAGGCCCCGTTCGCGCCGAGGCCGGCGCCGGCGGTATCGGAGATGCGGTTGTTCCAGACGCGCACGTCGTAGGCCTCGTACTGGATCCACGGCGCCTGCATGAACTGCAGCCCCGTGCCCTGGCCCGCCGTGAAGCCACCCGTGCCGCAGTCGTGGATGTCGTTGTCCCACACGCGCACGTAGGCGCTTCCGCCCTTCGCGTACATGCACCAGTCCTCGGCGTGGTGGATCTGGTTGCCGCTCACGTTCGCGTGCTGCACGGCGACGAGGTCGATGGCGTTGTCGGTCGCGCCGGAGATGTCGCTGCCGGTGATCGTGACCCGCCTGGACTGGTTGACCTTCACGCCCTCCTGGACCAGTCCGCGGCCGAGCACGCGGACCTTGTCGAGGGTGAAGCCGTCGCACTGCTCGCAGTGGACGTCGCCGCCGACCGTGACCCCACGAAGCGTGAGGTCCTTGATTCCGAAGATGTTGGCCGACGGGATCGAGGTCTTCAGCATCCCCGCGCCGACGACGGTGACGCCCTGCTTGTCCTCCCAGTAGGTCGGGCCGACCTTGATCCTGCCCGCGGCGAGCTTGATCGTCGTGCCGTTCCTGGCTGCGCGCCACGCGGCGTCGAGCGATCTGAACGGCCCCGACTTCGTGCCCTTGCGGGTGTCCTTGCCCTTCTTCGGGTCGACGTAGAGCGTCGCGCCGGCGGCCGCGGCCGTCTGCACGGTGACCAGCCCGGCGATGCCGACGAGCACGGCGAGCGCGATCAGCAGACGGGAGACGGGACGTGGGGCCATCGTCGCGCTATCGGCAGGGTGGTCGAGCGGCGTGAGCCTCGATTGCGTGAGATTGGACCAGCGTCGGGGCGGCGGCCGCGGGTCACTCTCGAAACGGACCACGGTCCCGGTCGCTGAGCGCTACCGGGACCGTGGTCCGTCTCGGTGGCTGAGGCAGAAGACGCCCCGCCCCGTCCAAACCCGCTTCGAACTCAGGTTCCGAACTGGTTGGACGACATTGGGTGCATGCGCCCTGCGCTCCTTGCTCTCGCGGCCTCGGTCGCCGCTGCCCTCGCGGGCTCGCTCGTCGGCGCCGGGTCGGCCGCCGCCGCGACGCTCTCGTACGCGACCGCCGGTGCGGGTGCGTCGGCGACCGGCACGCTCACCTATGCCGGCACGGATGCTGCCGAGTCGGTCACGATCGAGTCGATCACAGCGGGCGGCGTGAAGTTCTTCCACCTGAACGCGGGCCAGATCGCGACGCCGTTTCCGTCCGGATGCTCCGCGCAGTCGGCAGCGGCCGGCACCCAGATCGTGAGCTGCACGATCACCGGGCTCACCGACGTCACCGTCCTGGCCGCCGGCGGCAACGACACGATCGTCGAGACGGGCCTCTCCAAGCCGAGCTTCGTGCGCGGCGGCGCGGGCGACGATCGCCTCACGGGTGGCAGCGCGGCCGACACGATCTACGGCGGCGGCGGGGTCGACGCGGTCAACAGCGGACCGGCCATCGACTCGATCTACGTACGCGACGGCCTCGCCGACACCGTCGACTGCGGCGGGGCCCTCGACAATCTCCAGGGCGACACCACCG
>JAURVW010001371.1 GCA_030655275.1 Solirubrobacteraceae bacterium | reverse complement strand
CGCCGAGCACGCCGCCGCCGCTGCTGCCGTTCGCATGGACCAGGTTGCCCGACGATGCGACCGCCTCGCCCAGCGGTTGGGTCACCCCCCCGATTGGCGAGCCCGCGCCGATCTGCTGGATACCGCCGCCGATGCGGTTCGTGAGGCCATCGACCGGCGCTCCAAGGCCAGTGCCATCACCCACACGCTGGGTCAGGCTGACGAGCTTGTCGTCGATGCGATCGACGGTTCGGCTGGTGGCACTGGTAACCCGTCGCACCCCGCCGTTGTCGACCACACCGTCCAGGCGACCCGCCAGGCCGCTCACGCCGTCACCCACCTTGTCGACCAGGCCACCGGTCACATCGGTGACCGGCTTGAGGGCGGTGTTACCGCCGATCGAGCTCACCAGTTGCCCGGTGCTGGAGACGGTCTTGCCGGTGTTGTCGACGACGGTCGGCAAGGCGCCAAGCGTGTTGCCGACCGCATCGGTGCCGGTGCCGAGCTGGCCGAGGCCGCCGCTGACGGCCGTGCCCACGCTGGCGACCGTGTTCCCCGCGTTCGTCAGGACGCCGTCCACCGGTGTGTTCTGGCCCAGGCCGGCCACCGCAGTGCCGGCACCGGTGACGGTTTCGCCGATCTTGTCCACCAGCTGGCCGGTAGCCGATGCAGTGGCCCCTCCGCTGCCGGGTGTGCCACCACCGCCGGGGTTTACGTTCCCGCCCGTTCCGCCGGTCCCGCCCCCGGTGTTGCCACCGATGACTTCCCCACCTGTCCCGGTGCCGGAGCCGCCACTGGCGCCCCCACCAGCGCCAGCCTGACCTTCTCCGGCACCGCCTAGGCCACCGGTCTGCGAACCGGAGGCGCCGCCGGCATCGAAGCCCACGCGACCGCTGGAGGAGCAGCCACCCAACACGGACAGCGCTGCGGCGACGGCAGCAGCGCTCACGAGCGATTTGAATCGCGGTTGAAAAGACACGGTCATTGTTGAAGCTCCAAAGTTGAGATCCATCGTGTTCCGCCAGGCG
>JAURVW010000146.1 GCA_030655275.1 Solirubrobacteraceae bacterium | reverse complement strand
CGCAGGGCTCCGGCAACCTCATCGCCCTGAACCTCACGCGCAAGTAGGCGGGGAGCGGAACTCCCGGCGCGGTTCCGGGTTCGAGATACCGGCGGGCTGTGAACGGCGCGCCGGTACCTCGACCCGCTTCGCCCCAGGACGTACCTTCCCGCCATGCGCCTCCCGCTCACCCTGATCACCACGGCCGCCGTCGCCCTCGGCGTCGCGGCCCCGTTGGCCGTGACCGGTTCGGCGTCGGCGAGGGCGAAGGGCGACTGCCCCAAGCACACCGGCGAGTTCGGACGAAAGGGCGGCAGCGTGCTGTGGCCCGGCCCGTACGCCGGCAGGACCGTGCTCTTCGGCTGCACCTCGTTCTATGGCGAGGGGCCGAAGAACTATCGCCTCGGCCCCTGGGCGAAGGGCAGCAAATGGGCCTTCGACGGGTCGACGGCCGCCTGGGTGATCAAGGGGAGCGGCGGCAAGGGCGACCGCATCTACGTGGGCGACGCGGCCGCGAAGTACACCTGGCTTCCCGGGCTCGCGCCGGTCGTGGGCAGGGGCGCAAAGGCCGACGGCAAGGTGAGCCGCATCGTGGTCACCGGCGACGTCGCCGCCTGGGTCACGACGAAGGGCACCGTCGCCGCCGCGGCCCGAAGCTTCGAGCAGGACCCGGAGACGGTCGGCGCCGAGCTCGCCGCCGCAAAGCCCGACCCCGCGATCTCGCCGACCACCGGCCTCGCGCAGGGACTCGTCTCACCACCCGCGTTCAAGGGCAAGCGCATCGTGCTGGGCCGCTTCGAGGCCGCTGCCGGCAAGCCGCTCGCCGACAGCCTCAAGGTCGTGATCGGGCAGGGCGAGGGCGACGAGTGCGGCGGCACGAACCCGTACACCGTCACTGCTGCTCCGATCGCCGGCCAGCGCGTCGGCGCGACGTGGTTCACGTCCTGGACTAGCACGAGCGGCGTCTGCAGCTGAGCGCCGTGGCCTCCGGCGACCGTTGCCCTGGGCGTTCGCCAGCTTCGGAACGAGCTGTTCGCCGCAGAATCGAAGCGGACACTCTTGTCAGGCTGCCGCTCTGCGGTTAGTGTCGAAACGGTCCGGCTCCTTTCAGAGCGCGCAGGCTGGTCCGGCCTGTCGCACATGCTCCGCCGGCTGTCCCACCGCTTCAGATCCGAGAGCACCCAGCCATGCGCCGTGAGTCCCACATCGCGTCCACCCGTCCCGTCGGCCAGCCGTCGCAGGCCCGCGCGGCCGCGCTGGCCGGCCTCTCGGCGGTCGCCCTGCTCGGCCTCGGCGCGGCCCCGGCGCTGGCCGTCGAGAAGACGCTGTCGTACGCGTGCGTCCTCCCGTTCGTCGACTCGCAGCCCCTCGACGTCACCTACGACACGGCGATCCCGTCGACCCTGCCCAGCGGCAAGGCGATCGGAGCGACGCCCGTCGACGCCACGTTCGAGTCGCTGGGGGACTCCCTCGTCTTCCTCGAGACGGTCGGTGGCGTGACGATCGGAGGCGCTGCGCAGACCACCGTCCAGATCGGTGCCCCGGGGGCGCTTCAACTTCGCACCCTCGATCTCGTGATCCCCGCAACCGCCGTGGTGGGCCGCTCCGACCGCTCCTATGAGCTCTCGGGCGCCGGCGCATTCCCCTCGGTCACGCTCCCGGGCACGGGCGCTGCCGCGGCGACCGTGCCGGGCCGGCTCGACCTCACCTGGAGGCTTCAAGACCGTCGCAGTCGCCCGATCGCCATTCCGGACCAGTCCACGAACGCGCCGCAGGGAGACTCGGATCCGAACACGGTCCAGGTGCCCTGCTCGCGGGACGCAGGCGCGAGCCCGACGCTCGCCTCGTTCGACGTGATCGCCTCGCCGTCCGACGTCGTCGCACCGACGGCGCCCGGCAAGCCGACCGTGGCGCGCATCTCCGACCGCACGGTGGAGGTGTCATGGGCACCCTCGGCCGATGCCGACGGCGTCGTGAGCTACGAGGTGATCGTCGATGGCGTCACCCAGGTCGCCCGCGGCACCAGCACGGTCATCACCGGCCTACAGCCCGGAACGGCCTACAGCGTGCAGGTGCGCGCCAAGGACGCGGCGATCAACTGGTCGCCGACGAGCGCCTCGACCGGCTTCGCCACCACCACCCAGCCCCTGGACGTGTCGCCGCCCTTCTACCGCGGCATGCTGGAGACGGAACCGGTCACCGACACGTCGGTGACGCTCGGCTGGCCGGACCGGTGGACCGACGACGTGGGCATCGACCGTTACGAGGTGCTGCAGGACGGCGTGGTGGTCTGGACGGGTACCGCGACCAGCACCGTCATCGCCGGGCTCACACCCAGCACGCGATACGAGTTCGCGACGAAGGCGTACGACGCCGCGGGCAACAGCCGCCTCGGCAACGCCACCAGCGTGGTCACGGGGATCGCGGGCGGCGGCCGGATCCCGAGCCAGCCGGGCTCCCTGTCGGCCTCGTACACGGGCGACGCGATCCAGGCGAGCTGGGGTGCCTCCGAGGACGACGGCGCCGTGACCTATCGCGTGCGGGTGTCGAACGTCGCCGGCTTCGACGTCGAACGGACCGTCTCGGCGACCGAGCTCACCATCGACGGGCTGTCCCCGGACGACCAGGGCTTCTGGATCGTGACCGTGACCGCGGTCGACAGCGCCGGAAACACGTCGGGCACCGTCACCGCTTACGCGAGCCAGGGGCCACCCGCGACGCCGGTGCCCACGCCTGCGCCCGAGCCCACGCCGACACCGGTTCCCACGCCCACGCCGGTCCCGGGTCCGCCGACGCCGACGCCGCTCTTCACGCCGACCCCCACTCCCGATCCGGTCGCGACACCCGACCCCACGCCCTTCCCGACCCCCAGTCCCTCGCCGGGGCCGACGCCTGCGCCGCTGGTCATCCCGACCGAGGGCGTGCTGAAGCTGGACTACACCCTCAATTGGCCGTACGTGAAGGAACAGCCTGCGACGGTCACGTACCAAGGGGACTTCCCGGCGCCGAGCGGTGGCGTCCCAGTGGTGAACCGGATCCGCGCGTGGGTGGTCGCCAAAGGCGAAACCGGCGTGTTCGCCCAGATCATCGGGGCGAAGGAGATCGGCGGAGCCGCCAAGGTCGCGGTGACCGTTGCCAGCGGTAGCGAGACGCAGGTCGTGCGCGTGCCGCTCACGGTGGTGCGTCGCCCGGTGGTCGTCGATGAGAACGGCTGGTTCGCGTTCGAACTCAGTGGCGCGTTCCCCGGGCCGACGCTCGCGTCCGGTCAGCCGACCGTCACCATCGGTGCGCTCGAGACGGCGCTGAAGTTCTACTCCAAGTCCGGCGCGCTGATCGAGCTCGAGCCGAAGAACGTCCCCGTCACCCAGCCCGATTCCGATCCGACGACGCTGGAGGTCGCTGCCACCCAGTTGCCCGGTCAGAACAACGTGCTCGCGGGCGGCGGGATCGTGATCTCGACGCCCGTCCCGTCGCCGTCGCCGTCGCC
>JAURVW010001360.1 GCA_030655275.1 Solirubrobacteraceae bacterium | reverse complement strand
GCATCGCCTGATGGGCGGCAGCATGTCGGAGGCCCTGATCGGCTCCGTCGGCTGCGCTCTCCTGGTCGTGAGTCGCTGCTCCCCGGGGACGGTCGGCTCCGGAGGCGCCGCGATCGACGCTCGCCCGACGCAGGCGCCGAGCCCGGTGAGCTCCTCACCGAGCCGAGCGACCTCCTGAGCGTCCGGTCGCCGACCGCGGCAGCGATGCACCGTCGCGCCGCCAGCGGCGACGGTCAGTCCCGCTGCCGAGGCAGCTGGGCCTGGGCGCGGGACGGAGAGGCCCAGGTCCACGCTCGGATCGACGGCGGGTCGTCGCCGTGAACACGGGTGTACGCGCGATGCCGCAGTCGCTCGTCGACCATCTGCTGGCGGAGCGCGGCGCCGGCGACGGCCAGGCCGGGGACGCGGTCGATCACGTCCATCACGAGATGGAACCGGTCCATGTCGTTGAGCATGAGCATGTCGAACGGGGTCGTCGTCGTTCCCTCCTCCTGGTAGCCACGGACGTGCATGGATGCGTGGTTCGCGCGGTCGTAGGTGAGCCGATGGATCAACGAGGGATAGCCGTGGAAGGCGAAGATGACCGGGCATCCGACGGGGAAGATCGCGTCGTACTCGCGATCGGGCAGGCCGTGGGGGTGGGCGTGCTCCGGCTGGAGCCGCATGAGATCGACGACGTTCACGAAGCGCACCTGGAGCTCGGGGAGCAGCGAGTGCAACAGCGCCGTGGCGGCAAGGGCCTCGACGGTCGGTGTGTCCCCGGCGCACGCGATGACCACATCGGGGTCACCGGCATCGGTGCCCGCCCAGGACCAGATGCCGAGCCCACGTGCGCAGTGCGCCACCGCCGCGTCGATGTCCAGAACGTCGAGCGCGGGTTGTTTGCCGGCGACGATCACGTTGACGTAGTCCCGCGTCCGCAGGCAGTGGTCTGCGACCGCGAGCAGGCAGTTCGCGTCGGGCGGCAGGTAGATCCGAGCGATGCCGGCCTTCTTGTTGGCCACGTGATCGAGGAAGCCCGGGTCCTGGTGGCTGATCGCGTTGTGGTCCTGGTGCCACACGAGCGAGCTCAGGAGGATGTTCAGCGACGGGACCGGCCGGCGCCATGGAACTTCGGCGCTGACCTTCAGCCACTTGGCGTGCTGGCTGACCATCGAGTCGACGATGTGGATGAACGCCTCGTAGCAGTTGAGCAGGCCGTGCCTGCCCGACAGGAGGTATCCCTCCAGCCAGCCCTCGCACAGGTGCTCGCTGAGCACCTCCATCACGCGACCGTCGGGAGCGAGGTGATCGTCGGTCGAGGCCGTTGCCGACTCCCAGGTGCGATCGGTGACCTCGAAGAGCGCGGTCAGCCGGTTCGACGCAGTCTCGTCGGGGCCGAAGATCCGCAGGTTGGCCTCGCCATCGTTCAGGCGCATCGCTGCCGCGAGGTAGCGGCCGAGCACGCGCGTGGCTTCACTGCTGGTGGTGGCGGCAAGGCCGACGGGTGCCGCGTGGTCACGGACGTCGGGCAGGACGAGGTCTCGCGTGAGCGCGCCGCCGTTGGCCGTCGGCGTCGAGCCCATCCGGGCCGGTCCGTCGGGTGCCAGCGCGGCCAGCTCGGGCAGCAGCGAGCCGTCACCCGCGAAGAGCTCCTCCGGCTCGTAGGAGAGCATCCACGCCTCGAGCTGCGCGAGGTGTTCGGCGTTGGTCGAGGGCGACGAGAGCGGCACCTGGTGCGAGCGGAACGAACCCTCGGACGGGAGTCCGTCGACGACCTTCGGCCCCGTCCAGCCCTTTGGGCTGCGAAGGACGATCATCGGCCAGCGCGGGCGCTCGCTCCCAGGGCGTGCCGATCGTTGGATGTCCGCGATCTCGTCGGTGACGCGATCGAGGGTGGCGGCCATCAGCTGGTGCATCGAGTCGGGTTCGCTCCCGGACACGAAGTGGGGTCGGTAGCCGTACCCCTCGAGCAGGCTCCGGAGCTCGTGGTCGGGAAGCCGCGCGAGGATCGTCGGGCTCGCGATCTTGTAGCCGTTGAGATGCAGGATCGGGAGGACGGCGCCGTCCCGCGCCGCGCTCAAGAACTTGTTCGAGTGCCAGCTGGCGGCGAGCGGGCCGGTCTCGGCCTCGCCGTCACCGATCACGCATGCGACGATGAGGTTCGGGTGGTCGAAGGCGGCGCCGTAGGCGTGGGCGAGGGAGTAACCGAGTTCGCCGCCCTCATGGATCGAGCCGGGCGTCTGTGGCGCTGCGTGGCTCGGGATGCCGCCGGGAAACGAGAACTGGCGGAACAGGCGCCGCATGCCGTCCTCGGTGCGGTCGATCTGCGGGTAGATCTCCGAGTACGTGCCCTCGAGATAGGTGTTCGCGACCAGCGCCGGGCCGCCGTGGCCCGGTCCGGCGACGAACAGCACCTCCAGGTCACGCGCTCGGATCACGCGGTTGAGATGGGCGTAGATGAAGTTGAGCCCGGGTGTGGTTCCCCAGTGACCCAGCAGGCGTGGCTTGATGTGCTCTGGGAGGAGTGGGCCGCGCAGCAACGGGTTCTCGAGCAGGTAGATCTGGCCGACCGACAGGTAGTTGGCGGCGCTCCAGTAACGGTGGATCCCGTCGAGCTCCGACGGCGACAGGGGCGCGTCCTGAGAGCGGACGAGCGCGGCGGTACTCATGATGGCCTGCGAGCGAGGTTCGTGGAGGCGGCGTCGTGGGTCATACCGCGAGTCTGCGACGAAGCGTCCGGCTCGGCATCCGGGGTAGTCCGCACCGGTCGGGTGGTAACCCGACGGATGGTCCTCGCCGTCACCCGGCCGGCGTGATCCGCGGACGGGCACCGATCAGATCGCGCGCATGGGCGACGGCTCCGGGCGTGTCGGAGAAGACCTGACCACGTTCGTAGAGATCCGACGCGACGCTCAAGGTGGTGAGCAGGGTCTGGTGCTGGGGTGAGATACCCGACAGCAGCACGGTGATCCCGCGGCGCTCGAGGTGTCGGACGGCCTCGTCGAGCATCCGCGCACCCGTCGCATCCATGGTCGAGATCCCGGACAGCCGCAGGATGAGGACCTCGACCGGGGCGACGTCCATGAGATCCTGGAGAAAGCGGTTGGCGGCCCCGAAGAAGAGGGGGCCCTCGGGGCGGTAGGCCACGATCCGCTCGCCGAGGAGCTGGCGTTCCTCGGCCGACTCGTCGGCGTGGTCCACGTCGACCTGCTCGATGGTCGCGCTCCGGGCCACGTCGCGAAGGGCCAGTGCCGCCGCGCTGGCGACGCCTACGCCCACGGCGGTCACGAGGTCGACCGCGACCGTCACGACCAGGGTGAGCGCGAGCACGAGGCCGTCCGCATGGGTGGACCTGGCCAGCGCTCGCAGCGCGCCGATGTCGACCATGCGCGCGGTCGTGGCCAGCAGCACGCCACCGAGCGCGCTGAGTGGGATGAAGGCGACGACCGAGGCGGCGGTGTACATGATCACGGCCAGGGCGAGGGCATGGACGAGTGCTGCGAGCTTGGACGAAGCACCGGCGCGCACGTTCACGGCGGTCCGCGCGATCGCCGCCGTGCTGGGGAGTCCTCCGAAGAAGGGGATGACGAGGTTGGCGAGCGCCTGCCCGAAGAGCTCGCGGTCGGGGTCGTGGCGCTCGCCGATGCTCATGCCGTCCGCGACGGTGGCGGAGAGCAGGCTCTCGAGCGCGGCCAACGCTGCGATGGCCAGCGCCGCGGGGAGCAGTGCGCCCATGAGGCCCAGATCGAAGAACCCGGCCGAGGGCGCGGGGATCCCGGAAGGCACCGTCCCGAGCACTGCGACATCCAGACCCGGGACCAACGCCACCAGCGTGGCGGCCACGATCGCGACGAGCGAGAACGGAACGCCCGGGCGGTAGCGAGCCCCGAGCAGCATGGTCGCGGCGACTCCGAGCGCGATCAGCAACGCCGCCGGGTGGGGATGGGCGAGGAACGAGCCGCCCGCCTCGACCGCCAGGTTCAGCACTCCCTCGCCGCCGTGGGCCTGCCCGGCGACCCCGAGGACCGCCGGCAGCTGCTGGAGCGCGATCACGATCGCGATCCCGGCGGTGAAGCCCTCCACGACGGGGATCGGGAGATAGCGGACGAACCGTCCGACGTGAGCCAGGGCGAGGACGAGGAGGAACGCGCCGGCCATGAGGCACGCCATCAGGACGCCCCCGACGCCGAACTCCGCCACGAGCGGCACGAGCACGACGGTCATCGCCCCGGTGGGGCCGGAGACCTGGAGGTTGGAGCCCCCGAAGACCGCGGCGATGGCCCCGGCGATGACGGCGGTCACGAGGCCGGCCTGCGCACCGAGACCGGACGTGACGCCGAACGCCAGCGCCAGGGGAAGCGCGACCACCCCGACCGTGAGCCCGGCCATCACGTCTCGACCGGGCGCTCTCCTCACGGCGTCCCAGTCCTCGCGCTGTGGGAGCAGCGCGAGGAGGCGTGAATGCCACACGCCTCCCGCGGGGGCGGCCACCGTCAGTTCCTCGCGCGATGCCGGTCGTGTCGGAACGCCTCCCAGGCCTCGGCGAGCCGCCGAGCGGCCCTGCCGCTCGGCGCACCACCGGGAAAGGCCAGGCGCTCGGCGTCGCGGAGCGAACTCGGCTCGTGGAGTTCGAGCAGGCCGGTCGCTCCACGAGCGGCGGTGCCGTCGTCGGAGGAAAGGAGCTTGGTTCGAAGTCGAGTCGTTTCCACAGGGCTGGTGTGCATGGCGTGGTGCTTCCACTCGGGGTCGCCACGATCGTCGCAATGCTGGCCACCGCTGCCATCGGGAGAGTGGCGCCGGATCGTGCGTAGTTCGCCGCAGCTCCGGCGCCCGGCCGTCGCCCGCGGGTGGCGAGGCGAGGCGACCGGATCAGCGTGCGGACGCACTGCGCGGTCGGCGGGCGAGCCAGGACGCAAGCGCCTTTTCGCCCTCCACGTATCCGAGATAGCCGAGGGCGGTGGCGATCGTGATGCACCAGTGGATCGAGTCGAGTGCGACGAGGCCGAGGAGCTCTCGCATCGCCGGTAGGGCGACGAGCACCACCTGGAGTCCGACGGTGAGCGATACCGCGGCGAGCATCGCGTGATTCGACCGTACGCCGAGGCGCCAGAGCGGCGTGGACTCCGATCGCATCGAGAATCCGCCGGCGAGCTCGGCGAAGGCGATGGAGGTGAAGAAGACGGTCTGCCAAGCCTCGTCGCCCGCGTGCCAGAGGGCGAAGGCCGGCGCCAGGGTGAGCGCCGTGAGTGCAGCACCGCGCGTGAGGATACGGCGCCCGCCATCGGATCCGAGAAGGCTTGCGCGAAGCGGTGTGGGCGGCCTGGCCATCACCCCGGGCTCGGGCCGTTCGACGGCCATCGCCATCGCCGGAAGGCCGTCGGTGACGAGGTTCAGCCAGAGGATCTGGAGGGGCAGCAGCGGGATGGGGATCCCGGCGATCGGGGCCAGCACCATCGCGCTGACCTCGGCGACGTTCCCGCTCAGGATGTTCCGGATGAACTTGCGGATGTTGTCGAACACGATCCGCCCCTCGCGGACCGCACCGACGATCGCGGCGAAGTCGTCGTCGAGCAGCACCATGTCGGCCGCGTCCTTGGTCACGTCGGTGCCCGTGATGCCCATGGCGACGCCGATGTCGGCCTGCTTGAGCGCGGGAGCGTCGTTGACGCCGTCACCGGTCATCGCCACGACCTCGCCGGTGCGCTGCAGCGCGCTGACGATCCGGAGCTTGTCCGCTGGCGACACGCGGGCATAGATCGCGACCGACCCCACGGTCGCCTCCAGCTCCTCGTCGTCGAGAGCGAGCAGGTCCGCGCCGGTCATCACGTCCGCTTCGTCCGCGACCAGTCCCAGGTCCCTCGCGATCGCGCAGGCCGTGAGCGGATGGTCGCCCGTGATCATGATGGCCCGAATGCCCGCGTCGCGGCAGGTCGCGATCGCGACTCGTGCCGACGGGCGGGCGGGATCGATCATCCCGACGAGCCCGACGAACGTCAGGCCCCGTTCCAGCGATGCGTCCTGCGGGACGCCGGGACCGTCGGGCCACACGCGGCACGCGACGCCGAGCACCCGCAGGCCGCTGGACTCGAGCGCCTCGGACGCCTGCACCAGTTGGGACCGCCTGCCCGCGTCCATCGGGATCACCCGCCCGCGGTGCTGCACGAGCTCGCACCTCGGGAGCAGTCGGTCGACGGCGCCCTTGGTGAACGCCATTCGTCCTGCGGGTGCGGTGCGTGCGTGCAACCACGCAAGGGGCTCGGTCGGCGTGAGCGGCGAGGTCGTCTCGGGAGTCGCCCCCTCTGCCCGGCGATGCACCGTCGTCATCCGCTTGCGATCGGCATCGAACGGCAGCTCGGACTCGCGCGGGAACATGTGCTCGAGGTCGTGCTTGGTCAGCCCGTACCGGGCCGCGACGGCGATGAGCGAGGTCTCCGTGGGGTCTCCGAGGAGGTCACCGTCCGGACCGACCGCGGTGTCGTTGCAGAGCGCGCTCGCGATCAGGAGCAGCTCCAGTTCCGGATGGAGCTCGAGTTCGTCGTCGGCCGGCGGATCGGGGCCGAGATCGTGTCGCGTGCCGGCCGCGTCGAGGACGACGATCGTCATCTGGTTCTGGGTGAGGGTCCCGGTCTTGTCGGAACAGATCGTCGTCACCGACCCGAGCGTCTCCACGGCGTAGAGGCGTCGGATGAGCGACCGGCTCGACAGCATACGCTGGGCGCCCAACGCGAGCGTGATCGTCACGACGGCGGGCAGACTCTCGGGGACGGCGGCCACGGCCAGGCTCACGGCGGTGAGCAGCAGCGTCTCGGTCGGTTCGCTGCGAAGCACTCCGAGCCCGGCGACGACCACGACGAGGACGACGGCCGCGGCGGTCAGTCGACGAACCAGGGCGGCCAGGCGAGCCTGCAGCGGCGTGGCACCGGCGCCCGCTCCCCGGAGGAGGTCGGCCACCGTGCCGAGTTCGGTCGCCATTCCGGTCTCGGTGACCAGCAGGCGCGCGCGACCGCCGCTCACCGCCGTGCCGGCATAGGCCATGCAGCTGCGTTCGGCGAGGGGCGCGGCAGCCGCGACCGGCGCGTGGTGCTTCTCGGACGGCACCGATTCACCCGTCAGCGCGGACTCGTCGATCCGGAGGACCCGGGCTTCGAGCAGGCGGCCGTCCGCGGGGACTCGCGAGCCGGCTTCGAGGAGGACCACGTCGCCGGAGACCACCCGCTGGGCAGGGAGTTCGGCGGTCTCGCCGGACCGCACCACCCGGACCGTCGGTGCGGCCATCGCCTGGAGGGCATCCATGGCGCGGGCGGCGCCGAGCTCCTGACGAGCCCCGAGGCCGGCGTTGAGCGCCACCACGACGAGGATGACGGACGCCTCGGCGACGTCGCCGAGCGCCGCGGACAGGATTCCGGCGGCGAGGAGCAGGAGCAGGATGGGCGACGCGAGTTGGCCGCCGAGGATCCGCCAGGGGCCCACCGTCGGTGCGCGATCGAGGCGGTTGGGTCCGTCCCGCTCGAGCCGTCGCTCGGCCTCCTCGCAGGAGAGGCCCGCGGTCGGGTCGCTCCCCAGCTCGTGCAGCAGCGACTCGGCCGTCGCTTCGTGCGCAGGGATCGGACGATCGGGCGTCGCCCGCGCCCGTGCGGCCGTTCGGCCGGGCGCGGCGGTCTGGTGCCCGGCGCTCACGAGGCCGTCGCGCGAGGTCCCGGTCCGTCGAGGGCTGGAACGATCAGGAGCGGCGTCGTCTGCTCCCTGAGGAGGGCGTGGGCCGCGCTGCCGTGCAGGAGTCGGTCGAGGCGACCTCGATGTTGGAGACCGATCGCGAGGAGGTCGGAGGTGCGCGCCGCGTGCGACAGGACGTCGGCAGCATCGCCGGAGAGGATCTCGCCGGCCACACCGGTCCGCTGCTCCAGCAGACTGACGTTCACGCGAGCGGACTCCAGTTCGTCCGGCGCGGCGACCCCGGCGTAGGTGCCGTGGACCCCGGCGACCACCGAGACCGCGCGCTCGACCACGTCGATGACCTCGACCTCGCAGTCGTCTCGTAGCCGCAGTTCCGCCGCTCGTTTGAGCGCAGCGTCGGCCGCGGCCGTCCCATCGTGTCCGACGACGATGCGGCCCAGCGGCCCTTGCGGTTCGGTGTAGCCGAGCGGCGCGACGGCGACCGCGCACGGCGCGTGCCGGATGGTTCCGAGCACGTCGTCCCCGGCGAAGACGCGGCCGAGCAGACCCCGGAGCGACGATCCGACGACGATGACGTCGGCGCCCAGACGCTGGGCCACGGCGCGAAGTCCTTCGCCCGGAGAGGGAGCCGTCTCGGTGATCACCTCGAGGTCCTCATGGGCCCTGCCGAACCGGCGGGCGGACCGCTCGGTCTCGCGGACCGCCTCGGCGTCGAAGTAGAGCGTGGTCTCGGCTCCAGGGTTCGCGTCGATGGGCGTGATCTGCGCGGCGACCAGGCGAGCGCCGGGGTCGGCCAGACGCCGCGCCAGCGTGAGCGCTTCGTGGTTGTCGGCGCGGTCGTCGATACCGATCACGAGGGTCTTGAACATGGTGGCGAACTCCGGTTGGGGTGCACTCCGAGCGTGCTGGAGCAGCGGGCCCGCAGCATCCGTAGACGACCGCGAGCCTGACGTCGGCGACTACGCGCCGTCCTCGCGCACCCAGGACCGCTCGCCCACCCAGCTCAGCGCGGTGACGGACGCCAAACCCGGTCGAGCACCGCGATGCCGCGTTCGACCATGGACTCGACCGTGTCACCGAGTTCGTGCTCGACGAAGCCAACGGTGATCGACGCGTCCTGCGGCTCCTGTGCCAACGACGCCTCCACGGCTGCGAAGCGCTCGCGCGCCCTGGCCAGATCGGTGTCGGTCAGGGCACACACGAAGGTGTTGCCGTCGAACCGCACGACCGGGTCGTAGGACCGCAGGTGCAGACGCAGGCTCTTGACCACGTCGAGCAGGATCTCGTCGCTCTTCGGATCGCCGCCACGGTCTCGACCGAACCCGGACGAGCTCACGGCGACGAATGCCAGGACGAGCGGCTGGCCGCACTCGACGGCGCGCTCGAGTTCGCTGCTGAGCGCGGCGTCACCGAGGGAGCGGCCCAGCGTTCCCGTGACGTCGTCGATGTGCGCCTCCGAGAGCGCATCCCGCATGTGATCGCGGTCGAGCCGCGTCTCCCAACGGTCTCCAGCGGCGTGCTGGCGATCGTCGGCGGAATGCTCGCGATCGTCGGCAGCCCGTTTGCGCGGACCGGCGCCGGTGTCGTTGCCGGTCGCCATCCCGTCGCGCTCCGACGCTGCTCGGTCCCTCGCCTCGGAGGTCACGTCCCGGGCGCTCGCGGCCCGGTCGCGTTGCTCGGCGACCTGGAACTGCCGCTGCGTCGTCGCCGTCCTTACCGCCGCGAGCTGGGTCCGTTCAGCCGTGGTCCGTGCGCGTTCGGCGCGCTGCTCCTCGGTCGGCATGTCTTCCATCGGACCGGTCCCTTCGGACGATCTCGTTCGGTCACGAACGGCTGATCGTCCTTCGACACTGACCCTGTTCTCCACGAAGTCAAGCGCCAGGGGGAAAGTCGCCGGGACGGCGGTGGTCAGCGAAGAGCCATCGGCCGAGGTCGTGACGCAGCGTAGGGTCTGTGACGAATGCAACGAGTCGCTGGCCCAGATCGAGACGACGTCCACCGTCTGGAGCGCCTGCTCGAAGTGGGGGTGGAGCTCACCTCCGAACTCGATCTCCCGGCCGTCCTGGACCAGATCCTCGAGACGGCCCGCGACCTGACCGGTGCGCGCTATGCGGCCCTCGGCGTGCTCGACGACCGCCGCCGCACGCTCGAGAGCTTCATCACCTCCGGCATGGACGACGAGACGGTTCGCACGATCGGCAAGCGACCCCACGGGCATGGGCTCCTCGGGCTGCTGATCGACCGCCCGGAGTCCATCCGCCTCCACGACGTGTCGCAACACCCACGGAGCTACGGCTTTCCGAAGGGCCACCCGCCGATGAAGAGCTTCCTCGGGGCCCCGGTCGCCATCCGCGGGCAGATCTGGGGCAACATCTACCTCACCGAGAAGAACGACGGCGACGACTTCGACGACGAGGACATCGACACGGTCCGCGTCCTCGCGAGGTGGGCGGCGGTCGCCGTCGACAATGCCCGACGTTTCGGTGAGGCGACCCGCCAGCGGATCGAGCTCGAGCGCGCGGTGACGGCGCTACGCACGACGATGGAGATCGCGATGGCGGTCGGTGCGGAGACCGACCTCACCCGCACCCTCGAGCTCATGGTCGGCCGCGGCCGGGACCTCGTCGGGGCCGACGCCCTCCTCATCTGGCTGCTGCACGACGACGAGCTCCGGATCGCCGCCACGTCCGGAGACGTCGAGGTGCCGATCGATGCCGCGATCCCGCTGGGCGGTTCGACCGCCGGTCTGACGATCGACCGCGCTCGCTCCGTACGCATCGAGGACGCCCGCGAGATGCTGGTGGAACCCGGGACGTTCGGAATGTCACGCGCCAGCCCCATGTTGATCGTGCCGTTGATGCACCGCGGAAAGGGACTCGGGGTGTTGATGGCGTTCGGCGAGGTGGACGCGCCCGTCGGCTTCGACGCCGACGCGCAACGAGCCCTCGAGGCGTTCGCCGTGAGCGCCGCGACCGCCGTGGCGATCGCCCGCAGCGTGGAGTCGAACCGCCTGACCGACACGCTGGCCGCCGCCGAATCGGAGCGCAGGCGCTGGGCTCGCGAGCTGCACGACGAGACGCTCCAGGGCCTGGCGTCGCTCAAGCTCGCGCTGGCCATGGCGCTGAAGGCCCCGCCCGAGGAGGGTCGGCTGCTCGTAGAGGCTGCCGCCGAGCACCTGACCATCGACATCGCCGGGCTGCGGACGATCATCGCCGACCTCCGGCCGCCGACGCTCGACGAGCTCGGACTCGAGCCCGCGATCCGGGCGCTCGTGGAACGGGTGGCCGCGAACGCCGACCTCGCCTCGCGCGTGACGATCGAGCTCGGCGACGTGCGCCTGCCGGCAGACATCGAGACCACCGTCTACCGGGTCGCGCAGGAGGCGCTCACCAACATCGTGAGGCACTCGGGCGCGACCGCGATCGCGTTGCAGCTCACGAGGATGGATCGCCGCGGTCTGCGACTCGTGATCGACGACGACGGAGTCGGCCTCGGGGACCAGCGGCTGGTCGGCACGGTTCGGGGCGAGGGGTACGGACTCGTCGGGATGCGCGAACGCGCGGCCCTGGCCTCAGGCACCCTCGAGGTGAGCACGCTTCCGACAGGCGGCACCCGCGTGACGCTCGTACTCCCGCCCGGCTGACGGCGCGTCCGACGCGGCGCTCAGCCTGCTCGGCCGGTCGCCAGCAGCGAATCGAGCCAGGAGGCCACGGCTTCGACCTGCAGGCCGATCGGCGCTTGCGTGTCGATCGAGAGCCGACCCGCGTGAGCGTCCATGGAGGTGAACGTCCGAGACTGGTTCGCTGCCTCCTCGGCGCGGTCATCGGGCGCGCCGGTCTGCGGCGCCGAGCGCCGGGCGGCCCGGTCGGTGCGATCCGCGGTCGGCGCGGTGCACTCGATCACCAGCAGCGTCTCGGCGCGCGGGGCACCGAGGCCTTCGGTGAAGGTGCGGCGCGCTTCGTGATCACCGAACGTCGCGTCGACGATGGTCGCGCGACCATCGCCCGCACGCTCCGCCAGTTCGGCGTAGACGCCGTACCTGGCCTCCGGCGAATGGTCCGGCGGCTCGGTGGTGCCTTCCCCGCGCACGACGTCGGAAGACAGGATGCGAAGTCCCGATGCCTCGGCGAGTGCCGTTGCGAGCGTGGACCTGCCGGCTGCGGCCGGTCCGGTCACGAGCAGCAGCAGCGGTCCGCGAGCCTGCCAGCCGAGGCGTTGGCTGAGCGCCAGCAGACGGAGTGCGTGCGCCCGCTCGGACGCCGCCGGCTCGTCCGCGAGCTCCGCTGCCCGCACCAGCGCGACCCTGGCCCGCACCTGCGCGCGGTAGGACCCGAAGAACGCGACGAGCGCGTCCGGCGGCAGGGCTCCGCCAGCCTCCGAATACCCCGACAGCACCGCCGCCGCGACCTCGGGCGGCGCGCCCTGATCGGCGAGGTCGACCAGGAGCGTGCCGAGCTCGTCGGCCACGTCGCACCGTCGCAGCACGTCGAACTCCGGACGGTCGACCACCCTCACCCGCGAGCCCTCGATCAACACGTGCTCGGTGCGCAGGTCGCCGTGGGCGTCGATGACCGTGCCCGCCGCGGCCCGCGCCCGAAGGACCTCCGCCCAGCCGAGGAGGAACGCGGCTGCGAACCGCTGCAGTCCGAACCACTGGGCCGGAGCGAGGTGATCGCCGGCGAGCCGCATCAACGCTTCGACGTTGCGGTTCAGGACGGCGCGGTAGTCGACGCCGCCAGGGACCCGGGCGGCCGCGCGGTGGAAGGTCGCCATCTTGGCGCCGACCGCGCGGGCCTGTGCGCCGGTGAGGGTGTGACGACGGAGGCGTTCGCGCATCGTGTCGGCCTCGTCGTACCGGGCCATCTCGACCAGTGCGTCGATCGCCTCGGCCTCGGCCGACGGCGTGAGGAGGTAGTCCTCTCCGTCGCCGCTCGGTACCACGCTGAGGGTTCCGATCACGATGCCGGGAGCGAGCGCCATCCCGAGCTCGAGGTCTCGCGCGCCGGCCCGGAATCGTGCACCGAGCGTCCGCAGATCGGCGCCGTTGGCGTTCATCGGTTTGCGAAGCTTGTAGGCGCGGTCGCCGACGAGGAAGACGGTGGAGCCGTGGGTCTCACGGACGGTGACCTCGCCGAGTCGCGCGAGGGTCCGTCGCAGGGCGCCGGGATCGGCGGCGCGTGCCAGCGCGGCCCCTACTGCCATGGCGTCGTCGGACATTCCCCGATGTTGGCCCGGACCGCGAGCTGCGGCATCCGGTCGGACCACGCACCCGGTTGCGGGGAACCCCTCACCTCGACCCGAGCGACGCGCCGGGCGTTCCGAGTCGTCCGGTGCCCTGCAGGCGGGGCGGTCCTGACCGCCTAACCTGGGCGGGGTGGAGACGCAGCGCGCCGGCAAGCACGGGCCGGAGCCGGCGGTGGCCGGCCGCGAGCCCCATCTGAGCCATCGCTCGAACTGGCTGCGCGCCGCGGTCCTCGGCGCCAACGACGGGATCGTCTCGACGTCCAGCCTGGTGCTGGGCGTGGCCGGTGCGGGGGCATCGCAGGAAGCGGTCCTCACCGCCGGCGTCGCCGGGCTGGTCGCGGGCGCACTCTCGATGGCAGCCGGAGAGTACGTGTCCGTCAGTTCGCAGCGGGATTCCGAGAACGCCGACCGTCGGCTCGAGCGTCGGGAGCTCGCCTCGGATCCCGCGGGCGAGCTGGTGGAGCTCGCGGCGATCTACGAAGCTCGCGGACTGGAGCCTGCGCTCGCGTTGCAGGTCGCCGAGTCACTGACGCGGCGCGACGCCCTGGGTGCGCACCTGCGGGACGAGCTCGGGATCGCGGACGAGCGGCGGGCCCGTCCCGTCCAAGCCGCCTGGTCGTCGGCAGGAGCCTTTGCGTCGGGCGCGGCGCTTCCGCTCGCCGCCGGTGCGCTCGCCGGCGGCGAAGGACGCGCGCCGGCGGTCGTCGCCGTCACGATCGTGGCGTTGGCGGTCCTCGGCTGGACGGGCGCCGTGATCGGGGGCGCGCGGCCCGCGCCCGCAACGATCCGTGTGGTCGTCTGGGGTGCGATCGCGATGGCCGCGACCTACGCCATCGGCACGGTGTTCGGCCCGATCGTCTAACCCGTGCCGTGTGCGCGGCCGAAGCTCGTGGGGCGCCCGTCCTGTTCGGCCGCCAAGGGCACCGTGAGGCTGACGACACCGCCCTCGCGGATCTCGGTGTGCAGGCCGTGCTCGCGGAACACGGCGAGCATGTCGGCGTTGCCGGTGAGCACGTCGGCGGTGAGCTGGCGCGTGCCGCCGAGCAGGGCCGAGGCGATGATCGCGTCGAGCAGGGCCGTCGCCACGCCGTGGCGTCGCCAGGGTGCGGCAACCTCGAACGCGACCTCACCGCTCTCGCCGGAGAGCGGGATCATCACGCCGTGGCCGATGATCTCCTCGTCGGCGACGGCCACGAACCCGAGCGCGGCATCGATCTCCGGGTGGGCCGCCCACCGCGACGCCCCGCGGACGTCGACGGCGTAGGAGAACCAGCGGAGGTAGCGGGAGTCCGGGTCGAGTTCGGCCAGGAGCCTGCCGATCCCCGCCTCGTCGCTCTCGCGGACGGGGCGGACGATGAACGTACCGGCCGGGGCGAGCATCACTGCCTCAGCAGTTCGGCTTCGACGCCCGCCTCGCCCAGGAGGGCCGCGCCGGCATCCTTGGAGACTTGCGTGCCCGCGGTCCCGGCCACGAGTCCGGGGAGATCGGCCAGCGCCCCGATGGCGGCCCGCCCGCCCGTGCCCTCGACGAACCGACACGCGGCCTCGACCTTCGGGCCCATCGATCCACCTGCGAAGCCGCGTGCGCGCAAGCTCGCCGGCGTCGTCTCCCTGATGGCTCGCTGCTCGGGACCGCCCCAGTCGAGGTAGGCGGCGTCGACGTCGGTCGCGAGGATCAGGAGGTCGGCGCCGAGTCCCTCCGCCAAGAGCGCGGTCGAGAGATCCTTGTCGACGACGGCCTCGACGCCGACGTGTCCGCGACCGGTGTCGACCACCGGGATGCCTCCGCCGCCGACGCAGATCACCAGGAACCCACCGTCGACGAGCTGTTCCACCGCGCCCAGCTGGAAGATTCGCCGGGGCTCCGGGGAGGGCACGACCCGGCGCCACCCCTCGCCGTCGGCTCGCACGTTCCAGCCGCGTTCGGCGGCCAGGTCCTTGGCGACCTGTTCGGTGTAGGTGGTACCGATGAACTTGGTCGGATCGTCGAACGCCGGATCGCCCGCGTCGACCAGCACGCGGTTGAGGACCGCGACGGTGCGGGCCCCCGGTACCGCGTTGGCGAGCTCGAGCTCGATCAGGTAGCCGAGCTGGCCGCTGGTCTCGGCGTCGAGCACGTCGAGCGGATAGGGCGCCGTCGATCGATAGGCCTCCTCCTTGAGCGAGAGCAGCCCGACCTGCGGGCCGTTGCCATGCGTGATCACGAGTCTCGTGTGCGCCGCGATGGCGGCGAGCGACCCGGCCGCGGCGCGGACGGCCTCCAGTTGATGGGCGGCCGTCGGGGTCTGCCCGCGTGGAAGGAGGGCGTTGCCGCCGAGCGCAACGACGGTCAGGGGGAGTGGAGAGGTGGCAGAGGCCATGCGAAGGAGTCTGCTCCCCCGACCCCGCGATCCTGTGCGGGTTTCCCACACCGACGCTGCGGACCGGGGCGGTTGGAGCGCCGGCGCCCACCGGCCAGATTCCACGGGGAGATGATCAAGACACACCAGCTCGTGACCGTCCTCGAGCCCAGCGGGGGACCACCTCACGGCCTCTCGCCGGAGGACCCGGCAGGCCGACCGCCCCATGAGCCCCTGGGGCCGGAGGAGCCACAGGGCCCGCCGCCGGAGTCGCCCAGGTCGCGCCGGTTCCCGACCGCTTTCACGATCCTCATTGGCGTCCTGGTCGTGGTCTGGCTGCTCTCGTTCGTGATCCCGTCGGGGGCGTACGACATGGACGCGGGTACCGGTGGACCGATCCCGGGCACCTACCACGCGATCGACACCGACACCTCGTTCCTGCACCGCCTCTCCGAGCTGTGGGCGGCCCCGACCGACGGGCTCTACGGCATCGAGGGAGCCGACGGCAAGGTCGGCGTCGACAACTCGGGCGTGCTCTACGGCTCGGCGCAGATCTTCATGTTCGTCCTGGCGATCGGCGCGTTCATCAGCGTCACGATGAAGACCGGCGCGATCCAGACGGGGATCGGTCGCCTGGCCCTGCGGTTCCGCCACAGCCCGGCCATCCTGATCGTCGTCCTCATGCTCGTCTTCGCGCTCGGTGGCACCACCGAGGGCATGTGGGAGGAGACGCTCGGCTTCTTCGTCCTCGTCGTCCCGCTCGCGTTGGCGCTCGGGTTCGACCGCATGACCGGGGCCGCGATCGTGTTCCTCGGATGCGGATCGGGGGTGCTCGCCTCGACGGTCAACCCGTTCGCGACCGGCGTCGCCTCCGACGCTGCCGGCGTGGGGGTCGGCGAGGGCATCGGCCTCCGGCTCCTGATGTGGGTCGTGATCGTCGGAGCGGCCATCGCCTACGTGCTCTGGTACGCATTCCGCGTCCGCCGCGACAGCGCCCACTCCGTGCTGGGGGCCGAGGGCATGACCAGCGCCGGGCTCCCGATGGCCGACGAGGCCGCCGGCGATGTTCCCCCAC
>JAURVW010001358.1 GCA_030655275.1 Solirubrobacteraceae bacterium | reverse complement strand
TGGCCCTGCAGCCCCCTGGACTCCGCAGCGCCCCGGGCGGCTGGGCCGCGGTCACCGCTCTCGCGGGCCGCGGCCGAGCACCTGGTTCAGGCGAGTAGATCGATCACGTAGCGCTGGGCATCCATCGACTTGTCGAGAAGGTCCAAGTTCATGGCGACCTCCCTGGTCGGCGCGGCTCCGGAAACGGTTCCGTCGACGCGCTCGCCGGGCGTGGGCACGGCGTAGTCGGTGTCCGGGCGACCTACGCCCGGGGTCTTGATGGCAGCACTCTCGAACCGAGCTGGGCTGACGGGGTATCCGCCAACACCGCCCCCTATGGCTGAGATGTCCATGCAACACGTATCGGCTCGGGCCAGCCGAGTGGTGACACCAGAAAGGTGTAAATGGACCGCCATACGATCGTACGGAAACGTACAAACTGCCCGTGCGCGGGGATTTGTCGGCTTCACGATGCTCACGCGAAGTCTCCGCGAGCAGGCTGCGGCGGGGCGCGCGGTCGAGCCGCGGGCGTGGTCAGGCGGGAGCGGGCGGCGGCGAGAGGCCTAGCGAACGAGGACGTCGATGAGGTACTTGTCGGCGTCCATCGCCTGGCGGAGCATCGAGACGTTCACCTGCATGGCGACGTCGGCGGTCTTGGCGTTCACGACGCCATCGATCAGATCGCCCTCTCCGCTCGCGATCGTCTGTGCGGCGGACGACTGCATCGCCTGGGCGGCCTGGATGCCGGCCAGCGAGGAGTTGATCGCCGAGACGTTCATGCGAAGAGGTCGATCGTCGACTGCTGGGCGTTCTGGAGCTGGCGGAGGATCGCAAGATCGCTCGTGTCGCCCGGTGTCGTCGCAGGCGTACCCACGAGCGGCATCAGGGAATCGAGCGAGTCGGCGACCGACCCGCCAGACGCCGAAGCGCCTGCAGAGAACGGACTGGTGGAGCGGATGGACGCGATCGCGTCCCACGCGGCGGGCGGGAGAGCCGCACCGTTGACACCAGACATACTCACTCTCCCCCGATCGGCACGTCGGCCCCGCCAGAAAACCGGATCGGTGGAGATTGGACCAATGGCGGAGCTCACGGCGCGCCGAGGGCGCCGTCGCGCGGCTGCAATCGCACCGCCGGATGCTCGCCCGTCGCGAAGTCGTCGAGCCCGCGCTTGGGTGCGACGAGCGCCGCGTCGAGCTTGAGCAGGGCGCGGTACGTGGCCGGGTGGTCGTAGATCGGCGGGATCGGGAGCGGCGCGTCGAGCGTGCGGTACCCGCGCAGCGTCGCGGCCATCCGGTCGAGGAGCGCGTCGAGCGCCGGCAGATGCTCCCGGCCCGACGGTGGATGGTCGGGCGGCGCGGCGAACCCCATCACGGCGTAGGAGAGGCGCTCGACCGCGGTCGTGAGGAGAAAACGGTCGTCGGCGGCGCGGCTGGAGAGGAGCAGGTCGCCGATGGCGTCGCGCTGCACGGTCTCGAGGTTGAGCAGCGCCGTGTGGAGCTGACGACGGCTGCGGCGCACGAGCGTGCTCGACGGCGTCTCGGACCGCGTCATGGCGGCGTGCAGCACGTCGCGTGCCGCGGTGACGACCTCGGACTGGGCCACTCCGAGCCGCGTCGATGCGGTGTGCGGCCAGAGGAAGCGACGGGCGAGCAACCCCACGCCGCAGCCGAGGAGCGTGTCGACGATGCGCGGCCCGAGCAGCGAACCGGCGGGGATGCCGGGCACGCCGAGGTCGACGATCAGGAGCGCGATCGGCGTCGAGAAGAACGTCGCGATGCCGTAGGCCGTGAAGAGCGTCGACTGCATGAGGATCTGGAAGAGCGCCAGGCAGACGACGATCACCGCGATCGACGGGTGGAGCGCGAAGATCCCGGCCGCCAGTCCGACGCCCGCGATCGTGCCGCCGAGGCGCTGCACCGTGCGGTGGGCGGTGAGCGTCACGTTGCTCGCGAGGAGCACGGCCGCCGTCGTGAGGCCGACCCAGATCCCGCGCTGCTCGTCGATCGCCAGGCCGAGTGCCGTGCCGGCCGCGACGCCGATGCCCGCGCGCAGGGCCGTCGGCAGCACGAGCGAGCCCGGATGCGCGACCCGTCGCAGCGCGGCGATCGGGCCATGCCGGCGGCGACGGCGACGCAGCGGCACGAGCGTGGTGACCAGGGCGACGAGCGGATCGGCGTCGCCGACGGCCTTGCCCAGCATGCGCGCGAACCGCTCCCCGTGCACGGTCCCCGGAACGAGCTCCGGCAGCACGAATCCCCTCAGCACCGACGGATCCCGGACCGACGCCTTGAGCCGTCGCGCCGCTTCGGGCCAGCCCGGATCGACGGGCGGGCAGTCACGCAGGACGAGGCCGAGCGCGGCATCGGCGACGCCCTCGCCCGAGACCGTCATCGCGAAGAGGCGGTCGCCGTCGCCGCGGTGGTGGCCGGAGTGGCGCAGCATCGTGCGCATCTCGTCGAGCGAGATCAGCAGCTCGTGCCGGGCCTCGGCCGCGCGCGGCGTGCCGAGCGCCTCGAGCAGCTCGGCCATCCGCGACCAGAACGCTTCGAGCGCCCGCTCCTCCGGCCCGCGCGGTCTGCGGGCCAGGCCGACCATCGCCATCGCCGTCACGGCCGCGGCGCCGGCGAGCACGAGCGCGGCGCGCTCGGGCAGGTCCTCCGGGCCGCCCGGGTACTGCGTCGCGGCGAGGAACGCGAGCACGAGGAAGAACTCGCGTGGCCGCCCCACCTCGAAGGCGTCGCAGGCGAGCGAGCCCACGGCCGCCACCACACCGGCGCCGATCGCGACGGCCCAGGGCGACGGCGCCGCCAGCGTCCCGGCGGCCACGACCACCACGAGCGCGAGACCGATCGATGCCATCACCCAGGCCCGGCGCCGGTAGGGCATGTCGCGCGCGTAGATCGCGGCCCACGCCCCGCCCGTCGCCATCGCGCCCTCGTGCGGATATCCCCAGGCGACGGCGACGGCCAGCGGCGTCGCGAAGCTCAGCCCGATGCGCATCGACGCGCCACGCGTGGCCCACGCCGCGCGGATGGTGGCAGCGACACGCTCACGCACGTCGCGGGTGGTCGGGATGGACGTCACCCCAACCAATTAAGTGCATTGTCGCGCGGGGGCGGGCAGGGACTCAGCACATGAGCCCGCCGCAGGCGCCATCGGACAACCGCCTCCGCGCCATCCCGCGGCCACGCACCGCAACTCGACGGGCCCGCGCGCGTTCTAGGAGGACCATGTCGTCGCGGCCACCGATCTTCCAGATGCTCGTCGTTGCCTTCGCCGTGCTCTCGGTCGCGTTCGTGAGCGTGTCGACGGTCGTCGCGGTCACCACGAGTACCCCGCTGACCACGGCCGAGGTCGAGACCGTGTCGCCCCAGGTTGCGCTGCCGACGCCCGCCCCCGCCTGGTCTACCGTCGCGGTCGCCCAGCGCTTCGGCAGCGGGCATGGCGCCGACGCCGCCCACTAGGTGCCCGCGCCCGCCGTCGGGCGTACGATCGCAAACGTGTCCCGGGCCGCCGAGATCTCGATCGACGAGCCCCTGCTGGACGCGGTTCAGCGGATCGCCCGGGGAGACGAGCACCCCGAGCCGCTGCCACGCCACCGGCACCACCTGCCTCGCGCGCAGGTGGAGACCACGCAGAAGGCGCGCATCGTGCTCGCAACCGCCGAGGTGGTGACCGAGAAGTCGTATACGAAGACGACCTCGCGTGACATCATCAAGGCCGCCGGCGTGTCGAGCAAGACCTTCTATGCGCACTTCGACGGCAAGGAGCAGGCGTTCCTCGCCGCCTACACGCTCCTGGACTCGACGATGCTCGCGCTCGCGCGGGCGCCACTCGACATGGCCCGCCCGCGCACCGATCTGCGTGAGCACGTCGAGGCGTGGCTGAGCGCACTCGCCGCCTGGCCGCTGCTGGCCCGGATGCGGTTCATCGAGGGGCGTGCGGCCGGCGTGCAGGCCGATCGGCACCGTCACGAGATGGCAAAGAGCGTCGTCGCCGCGTTCGGCGCGGGGCTCGACGAGGCCCGGACGCACGACCCGCGCATCGTGCGACCGAGCGACGGCGTGCTCGCGCTGCTCTACGGCGGCATCACCGATCAGCTCACGCGCTGGGTCACCGAGCGCGATCCGGCCGAGCTCGTGCAGCTCGCGCCCGCGATCGTCGAGGCGATCGAGCGGCTCTGCTTCCTCGAGCCTCCCGCCTACGCCGACGGCGAATAGCGGCGTCGCGGCCCCGGCGCCTGCATAGGATGGCCGAGGTGCCGGCCCCGACCTCGTATCCGATCGACGAGCCGTTGATCGCCGAGGTGTACCGGCTCGGCTTCACGGCGGAGGAGCCCTCGCTGCCGCGCCACCGCCACGACCTCTCGCGCGAGCAGGTCGAGACGACGCAGCGCGCCCGGATCATCCTCGCGGCGGCCGAGGTCGTGGTCGAGCAGACGTACGCCAAGGCCACGACGACGGAGATCATCAAGGCGGCCGGCGTGTCGAGCAAGACGTTCTACGCGAACTTCGCCGGCAAGGAGGAGGCGTTCCTCGCTGGCTACACCCTGCTCGACGGTGCCATGCTCAAGCTCGCGCAGTCGCCGGTCAGCACCACGCAGCCCCGCACCGACCTGCGCCGGCACGTCCGCCGGTCGCTCGAGAGCCTGGCCGCCTGGCCGCTCTTCGCGCGGATGCGGTTCGTCGAGGGGCGGGCCGCCGGCGCCGAGGCGTCGCGGCGGCGCCTGGAGATGGCGAGCAGCACCGTCGATTCGTTGGTTCGCGCGATCGAGGCCGCGCGGGTCCACGACCCCCGGATCGGTCGCCCCACCACTGGGGCCGTCGCCATCGTCTCCAGCGGGATCAGCGACCTCGCGACCCGCTGCGTGATCGACGAGGGCCCCGCGGCGTTGCCCGAGCTCACGCCCACGATCGTCGAGGCGATCGAGCGGCTCTGCTTCGGCGACCCGCCGCCGTTCAGGGTCGGCGAGTAGCGCTCGCGAGCACCCGGACCGGCAAGAGCCAGGCGCCGGGGCGACCCACCGGCCCTCGGGGAACGACGCGCCGAAAATGGACCTGACCGTCCACCTGATGGCCGTTCATTCCGACCGGTCCTGGCCATGGAACGCATCTGAAGACCATGGTCCTCAGTTCACAATTGCTGGACGGCCGGAAAGCTAGGTTGGACCCCCACTCCGCAACGAAGCTCTGTGCTCGGTTCCTCCGGTCGACCGGTTCACGCGGACCAAGCTGCCCGGTGTTCGATGTCGTCCTTGTCCACAGCCCCGTCCCAACCCGAGTGGTCCCGCCGATGAGCGGGTCCGGGGCGTTCGACGGGGACCGGCAGGAGCTGGTCCGCACGATGATCGCGCTGGTGGCGCGCGACGGCGTCGCCGCGGCCGTCGGGGCGGCTGAAGAGGGACTCGCCGGCCATTCGCCGGCGTTGATCGCCGAGCTCTTCGGAGACGCCGAGGGTCTCCTCGAAGCCGCCGCCCACTCGGTCGCGTCGACGCCCGTGCTCCTGCCACCGCGGCCCGGCCAGCCGGTCGACTCCGTCCGGGGGACCGTCGAGGCGTTGGCGTCCGAGCACCGCGCGTACGTCGACGCCGACCCGGTCCGGTTCGCCGCTGTCGTGCAGTTCGCGTCGGCGGGCATCTTCGGTCGCCGATCGCTGCAGGGGCCCATGGCCGATCGCCATCGCCGCACGAAGTTCGCCGCCCGCGCGCGGCTCGCCCCCCTGCGTGGAGGGGCCCTCACCACCGCCGACGTCGCCTCGGTCGCCGAGGCCCTGGTCGATGGGGCCACGGGCATCGAGATGTGTCATCTGATGGATCGCGACCTGGGGCTGCGGCTTCGCGCCTATGAGCCGCTCGTGGAGTCGGCGGTGGCGCGGCTCGAGGAGGCACGATCGGCGGGCGTCGCCGCGGAGGGCACGTTCGAGCAGCTCGGGACGCAGTCCGACTACCGGCTCCGCCTGGTCGTCGACCCCGACGGGATCGTCGTCGACGTGCTCGAGGTCGCCGGCCTGCTCGAGTGGGATTCCCGGCTCGTCGTCGGCCGCCACGCGTCGGTCATCGCTCGCGACGCGACCGGCGGCCCGGCCGACGACGTCCACTCGGCGGGGTGGCACGAGCGGCTCGCGTACGCACGAATCGACCCGTCGCCGGCGGTCTACGTCGACCTGCGGCCGGGACAGGCTCCGGGCACGTCGCCCCAGGCGACCTGTCGGGTCACGCCGGTCCACGGCGAGGGTGGCGTCCTCGTCTCGATCCTCGTCGAACTCGAGGACCACTCCGAGACCGTCAGACGCGAGCACGAGCGTCGGGAGGTCGAGCACCAGCTCAGGAATGCCGTCGAGCTCACGGGGCTCGGCTGTTACGTCGCCTACATCCGTGAGCCGCGCATCGACACCGATGCGAGGTACGACGAGATCTACGGCATCGACCCGCAGGGACTCATGGAGCGCGAGGGGTTCGACGGCTTCTTCGGGGTGATACACACGGAGGACGCTCCGCGGGTGCGTCGGGCGCTCGAGGCCGCGATGACGGGCGAGGTCGACTACATCGCCTCCTTCCGCCTCTGGGCGCACCGCCCCGACGGCCCGGAGCTGCGCTGGATCGAGGCTCTCGGGCGGGTCGAGTCCGACGAGCAGGGACCGCTTCGGGTGATCGGGGTCGTCGAGGACGTGACGGACCGGCGCAAGGCCCAGGACGTTCAGCTCCGCACGCAGAAGCGCGAGGCGATCGGCACGCTCAGCGCCGGGATCGCGCATGACTTCAACAACGTGCTCGGGGCGGTGCTGGCCAACGCGGCCGTCGCGCGCGGCGAGGTCGAGGCGGGGCTGTCGCCGGCCGTGTCGGTCCGCGAGATCGAGCGTGGGGCGAAGC
>JAURVW010001353.1 GCA_030655275.1 Solirubrobacteraceae bacterium | reverse complement strand
CGCCGCCCTCGACCAGTCCTCCCCCGACGAGTCCGGCTGGGCGAAACTCGGCGAACTCGTCGACCGCTGGCCGCCACTCGCCGAGGTGTTCCGCAGCCGCGGCGGCATGTGGCGCCGCGAGAAGTCCGGCGGCCAGTACCGCGTCGTCTAACCGACCCGTTCCGGCCGGTGAGCGACCCGTTCCGGCCGGTGAGCTAACCCTTCCGTCGGCCGGGGCGGGCGAAGAGGGCGACGACGATCGCGTCGAGCACCTTGCTGCGGGGCCGGGCGTTGGGGAACATCGTGACCTCGTGGCGCAGCGCGAAGCGGGTCACGAGGATCGTGTGGGCGCGGGTGTACTTCGTGATGCCCTGCTCGCCGTGGCGGGCACCGAGGCCGGAGTCCTTCGCGCCGCCCATCGGCGCTTCCTGGCCGAGGTAGCTCATGATCGCGTCGTTGACCCAGGTGGAGCCGGCGACGAGCTGCTGGGCGACGCGGCGGCCGCGCTCGAGATCCTTCGTGAAGACGCTCGAGCCCAGGCCGTAGGGGCTGTCGTTGGCCAGGCGGATCGCCTCGGCCTCGTCGGCGACCTTCATGATCGGGAGGGTCGGCCCGAAGGTCTCTTCCGTCATGCAGGCCATCGTAGGGTCGACGTCGACCAGGACGGTCGGCTCGAAGAACTGGCCGCGGCCGGTGCCGCGCTTGCCGCCGACGAGCACCTTGGCACCCTTCGCGACGGCGTCGTCGACGTGGCGCTCGATGATGTCGAGCTGCGGCGGGAAGGTGATCGCGCCGACGTCGACGGAGCCCTCCTCGCGCGGCTCGCCCTGTCGCAGTGCACGCACCTTCTGCGTCACCTTCGAGACGAACTCGTCGTAGACCGGCGCCGTGACGTACGCCCGCTCGACCGAGAGGCAGATCTGGCCCGAGTTGCGCATCGACCACTCGACGGCGACGTTCGCGGCCCGCTCCACGTCGGCGTCCTCGAGCACGATCATCGGGTCCTTGCCGCCGAGCTCGAGGGAGCAGGGGATGAGTCGCTCGCCGCAGCGCGCACCGACCTTGCGGCCGGTCGCCGTCGACCCGGTGAACATGATGAAGTCGGCGCGGTCGACGAGCGCGGCGCCCGTCTCGCCGTCGCCATTCGCGACGGTCAGCACGCCCTCCGGGAATCCGACCTCGCGGGCCGCGTCGACGAGCACGCCGATCGCCAGCGGCGTGATCTCGCTCGGCTTGATGACGACCGTGTTCCCGGCCATGAGCGCGGGGATCGCGTCGCCGACGGAGAGCGTGAGCGGGTAGTTCCAGGGGGCGATCACGCCGACCACGCCGAGCGCGCGCCGTTCGACCATCAGCTTGCGGCCCAGCAGGAACGGCGAGTGGGTGCGCAGCGTGCGCGGGCGCAGGATCTTCTCGGCCCGCTTGGCCCAGTAGCCGAAGGAGTCGATCACGTAGTAGAGCTCGGCGAGGAGCGCGTCCTCACGCGTCTTGCCGTTCTCGCTCACGACCGCGTCGACGACCTCGCTGCGGTGCCTGAGCAACCACGCCTGCATGTCGCGCATGAGCGCGGCGCGGGCCTTGAACCCGAGCGCCTCCCAAGCGGGCTGGGCGGCGCGCGCGGCGTCGACGATCGCGCCGACGCCGGCCGGGTCGAGGTTCGGCACGTGGCCGATCGTCTCGCCGGTGGCCGGGTTCTGGATCGCGATCTGCGGGCGGGCGGGGCCCGACGTCTCGTCCGTCTCGGTCACGCGCAGCGGGCTCGTCATGGATCCGACACTAACCCGCGAGCGCGGGGTGTCCACCAAGTCGGCGGACGCCGGTGCGCCAGACCGGACAGTCGTTCGGTTTCTGCTTCCCGCCCCCATCGCCCCCAGATGTCGAAACGAACCATGGCTCCCTCCCCGCCCCCGTCGCCCCAGATATCGAAACGGACCGTGGTCCACTGGGCTGAGAGCCCGGTGGACCACGGTCCGTTTCAGGTTTGGCGCGCGACTCGTAGTCTCGGCTGCATGTCCCGAGACGATGCCCCCGGCTGGTGGCTGGCCGACGCCGAGGAGCGCCAGCGCACCGACCGCTCCCTGCCGCCGATCCCGACCCTCGCCGAGCGCCAGGGGCTCGCCCCCGGTCGGTTCGCGAAGCTGGCGTTTCGCTGCGAGCCGCGGATGGTCGACGGCCGGGAGACGACCGGCGAGCGGCTGTGGGTCGCGATTCGCGAGATCGTCGACGCCGGTGCGGGCGGCGGAGATCGTTCCGGCCCGAACGCGTCTCCGAGCGAACGGGCGTACCTCGGCACGCTGCAGGGCGACCCGGCCGTCGTCCCCGGACTGCGCTCCGGCGACGAGATCCGCTTCACGGCAGCGCAGGTCGTCGACATCGACCGGGGCGAGGGCGCCCTCGACTTCGACCGCAACGCCCCGGCCGCGGTCGACCCGGCCGTCCTGCAGTTCGGCCGCCCGCCGACCCGCCTCGTGCGCTGGCACCCGGATGGTTTCGAGGCACCGATCTGGTTTGCCGGGATCGACGGCACCGAGCAGCCGCAGGCGACGCTCGTCACGCTCGGAGTGCTCGTCGACCGGTGGCCCGAGCTCACGCACCCGTTCGCGGCCGGCGACGGCGACTGGGTCCGCCACGAGCAGCGTCCCGAGTACGTTCGCGACCGCGCCGACCACGTGCGGGCGATGGCCGCCGACGAGGTCGTCGACGCCGCACTGCGCTGCCTGCAGCAGCCCCGCGACCCGCAGGCCGCCGAGGCCGAGGCCGCCTTCGACGATGCCGTCGAGCGCCTCGTGCAGCGCTACTGGCCGGGCGGCGGCGAAGGACGGTTCGATGGGATCGCCCACGCCGGCATCTCCCGCGACCGCGGACGGGTGCGACTCTCGGGCACTGCGCGCGTCCGCGAGGGCGCCGACCGGCCGATCGAGGTCGACGTGTCGCCCGATGCGGGCGGTGCGGTGACCCTGCACGCGCCCCCGAAGCGCCGCGGCCTCCTACGCCGGACCGAGCCCGATCCGCCGCTCGTGATCCCGATCCCGGGCCGCTTCACGCCGAGCGCGCTGATCGAACACTGACGCGAAGGCGGCTGGGCCGACGCGGGCTGGCGGCACCAACGCCGCCCACCCCAACATGCCCCCAACTCGAAACGGACCACGGTCCCGGTAGCTC
>JAURVW010001350.1 GCA_030655275.1 Solirubrobacteraceae bacterium | reverse complement strand
ACCGGCCTCGTCCACACGATCGAGGCCATCGAGACGGCCACCGTCCTGGAGGTCTCCACGCCCGAGCTCGACGACGTGGTGCGCCTCGACGACCGCTACGGGCGACAGGGCACCTCGGCGCCGTAGCCCGGCGACCGGCCTGCCGGCGTCGTCCGGCGCCACCGACGCCGACGGCTTCCGTCGAACGGGCGGTCGGCCGTCGCCCACACTTTTTGGAGCAATCTTCAAAAGCCGGGCCCGTAAGCCGATAGAACGGAGCAGTGCGCCGTCCTCTTTCTTTGCGAGCTCCTCATCGAGGGGGTTGGCTAATCCTGTCTGCGCTGGTCGCCATCGGCGCCGTCGCAGCCCTGTTCACGCTGAACAACCTCGAGAACGAGGCCCGGGCCAATGAGCAGATTGCGCGCCGGTACATCGCGCGCCTCGACCAGACGATCTCCGAGCTCACGCCGCTCGGAGCGTTCCTGAGCCAGCGCAACCCGAAGCTGCTGAGCCGCCTGATCTCGACGGGCGCATCGGTCGGGCGCAGCGATCGCCTAGCCGTCATGCGGGTCGACCGTGGACGAGCCATGGAGATCGAGCAGCTGATCGCCGAGCTGATCCGTGATGCCGCTGACGATTCGACCGACCTCGTCCGAGCGGCGATGCTGACGGGACGCGCACGATTCCTCGCCGACGAGATCGCAACGCGGGAGCAGCGCCGCGCCGACCGGGCGGAGCGGCTGTCGCTCTACGGCAGCGCGATCGTGGTGCTGCTCGCGCTGGCGTCCGTCGGCGGGCTGGTCGCTCGTGAGCGGCGGTCGACGCTCCGCGCAGCCCAGCTCCACGCGGCCGAGCTGCGCCATCTCGCCGAGCACGATGGCCTCACGGGACTGGCGAACCGGCGCGCCTTCGATGCCGAGCTCGAACGCTTCCACCAACGGCCGTCGAGCCAGACGGTCGAAATTGCCGTCTGCGACCTCGACGGCCTCAAGACGGTCAACGACCGCGACGGCCACCATCACGGCGACCAGCTCCTCATCGACGCGGCCGACGCGCTTCGCGAGGCGGTCGGTACGCACGGAACGGTCTTCCGCACCGGAGGCGACGAGTTCTGCGTGATCTCCACCCCGGGCTCGTCGATCACGCATGCCGTGAGGCGCGCCATGAGCGGAGAAGGGTCGACGGCCACGGGCAGCTTCGGCGTCGCCCACTGGCCCTCCGACGACACCGACGCCGCCAGCGTGGTCAGGCTCGCGGACGAGCGGATGTATGCGGCCAAACGCGCGCGAGCGCCGGTCAGCGTCGCGAGACCGTGATCGAGCCGCTGTTCGCGCGCACGTGCGCGCCCTTGTCGTTGGGATCGAACACCACCCGGTAGCGCTCGGTCTTCGACCGGCGCGCGATCGTCGCCGTGAAGGTCGTGAGGTTGCCGCCCTTGGAGTGCGAGAGCCGCGGGCGTTTCACCGTGACCCACCGTCCCGACGAGGTTCTGCGCTGCAGGGAGGCCTTGGCGCTCGTGATCCGTGGATTGACCACGGCGCGGACGGTCGACGACCGTGAGGTGCGCTTCAGCGTCCTGAACGAGATCCGCACCTTGCTGCGGAGCGCGACCATCTTGCTCGAGAGGAACGGCGTCGTGCGCGTCTGCACCCAGAGCTTTGCGCCTGCCTTGATCGGGCCCACCGCGAACGAGTAGATGCCGGCGTCGCTCGTGGTCATCGCCGCGACCTCCTTCGGCGCCGACGAATAGGGGAAGTCCTGCCGCATCAGCCGCACCTGCACCCCGCCGATGCCGCCGCCGGTCACGACGCCCGTGAGGACCGTGCTGCCGCCCCACGCCACGAGCGTGCGGGCCGCCTTCACCGAGACGCCGGCCACGTCGCGCAGCGTGAGGAACGTGCGGATGGATCCGGTGGTCCTGCCGGTCGCGTTCGTCGCGACGGCGCGGTAGTAGTAGCGCGTGTTGGGCTGCAGGCCGGTCAGGGCGAAGG
>JAURVW010001348.1 GCA_030655275.1 Solirubrobacteraceae bacterium | reverse complement strand
GCATCGCGACCATGGTCGTGCAGTTCGGGTTGGCGATGATGCCCTTGCGGGCCTCGTCGATCGCCTCCGGGTTGACCTCGGAGACGACGAGCGGCACGTCCGGATCCATGCGGAACGCGGAGGAGTTGTCGACCACCGTCGCGCCACCGGCGACGAACTTCTCGGCCCACGCCTTGGAGGTCGAGCCACCGGCGGAGAAGAGGGCGAGGTCGAAGCCGACGACGGTCTCGTCGGTGAGGGACTGGATCGTGCCGTAGCCCGGCAGTTCCTTGCCGGCCGAGCGGGCGCTGGCGAACGGGACGATCTCGTCGGCCTGGAACCCGCGGCGCTCGAGGGTCTTCAGGATGAGTTGGCCGACCGCACCGGTCGCGCCGACGACGGCGACCTTCACGACGCACCTCGCTCGGAGAAGGGCTGCTCGGCGAGGATCGTGTCCTCGCCCTGGAGCTCGAAGGCGGCGTGGAGCGCGCGAACGGCGTCCGGGACCTGCACCTCCGGCACGACGCAGCTGATCTTGATGGGACTGGTGGCGATCATCTCGATGTTGATCTCGTGCTCGCCGAGGACCGTGAACACCTTGGCGGCGACGCCCGGGTGACTGCGCATGCCGGCGCCGATCACGGAGACCTTGCCGACGGACTCGTCGGTGACGATGTCGCGCAGCGACAGTTCGGCCTTCAGCGGCTCGAGCGCGCCCTGTGCCTCGCGGAGGTCGTCGGCGGAGACGGTGAACGACATGTCGGCCGGCTCGCCGTCGGCGATGGGCTCGTTCTGGATGATCATGTCGACGTTGACGTTTGCCTCGGCCAGCGCCGTGGCGATGCGGCCGGCGGCGCCGGGTGAGTCCGGGACCCCCAGGAGCGTGATCCGTGCCTCACCCGTGGAGTGGGTGACCGCGGTGATCATCGGTTGTTCCATGGTCTCCTCCTCCGGGACGACGAACGTTCCCACTGAATCATCGAAACTCGAACGGCAGTGGATCGTCACGCCGTGGTTGCGCGCGTACTCGACGCTGCGCAGCTGCAGTACGCCGGCGCCGGAGGCGGCCATCTCGAGGACCTCCTCGAACGAGACCAGGTCGAGCTTGCGGGCATCGGGCACGATGCGGGGATCGGCGCTGAACACGCCGGGCACGTCGGTGTAGATCTCGCAGACCTCGGCGCCGACGGCGGCCGCGAGCGCGACGGCGGTGGTGTCGGAGCCGCCGCGGCCGAGCGTGGTGACGTCCTTTGCGGTCGACACGCCCTGG
>JAURVW010001341.1 GCA_030655275.1 Solirubrobacteraceae bacterium | reverse complement strand
TGGGTCACGCCCTCGCTGCGGATGAGCGACCACATCGCGTCGCCGCGTACCGCCCGCAGGCACACGTGTCGGCCCGCCATGCCCGTCACGCCCCAGGTGGTGCACCAGCCGTTGCAGTGGAACATCGGCAGCGTCCACAGGTAGACCGACTCGCCGGTGTGCTCGGAGTGGATCACCTCACCGAGCGCGTTGAGGAAGGCACCGCGATGCGTGTACATCACGCCCTTGGGCTGGCCGGTGGTGCCGGAGGTGTAGTTGATCGAGATCGTGGCGAGCTCGTCGTCGACCTCCCAGGGCAGCGGCTCATCGGTCCCGCGCGCGAGGAGCTCCTCGTAGGACGGGCCGTCGATCGCAGGGCCACGCTCGTGGGGGACGGCGCCGTCCTCGACGGTGACGATCTCCGTCACGGTGGAGAGCTCGGCGACGACCGTCGCGACCGACCCGGTGAGTTCGGAGTCGACGACCAGGAGCTTCGCGCCACAGTGATCGAGGATGTGGTGGACCTCGGCGGGGGCCAGGCGGGTGTTGAGCGCCACGAGCACTCCGCCGGCGAGCGGCACCGCGAAGTGCGCGATCAACTGCTCGGGGATGTTCGGACAGAGGTACGCGACACGGTCGCCGGGCTCGATGCCCGAAGCCTGCAGCGCGCGAGCCAGACGGGTCGCCTCGGCGGCCATCTCGGCGTAGCTCATGCGCCGATCGCCGTGGACGATCGCGACGCGTTCGGGATGCACCTCGGCCGAGCGTTCCAGGAACCGCAGGGGCGTGAGCGGCGTGGGGGAGACGACGGGCGACGCGGCGGCGGACATGCCCTCACCCTAAGTGGCCCGGCGACGGCGGTGGCGACCTGTCGGTCCACGATGGGGGCCGACGGCGACGACCCGGACCGGCGGTCCCGCCGACTCGCCTGTCCGCCGATTGTGAACGCGTGACCGCATGCGGTCCACTCGTTGGATCTAGGCTGGAGGCATGTCGGACGACGCTGCCACCGAGGACTCCAAACCAGCACCGTCGGTGCTCGACCGCCACTCGGGTGAGGGCATCGAGATCGAGCGCAAGTTCCTCGTCACGGAGCTGCCCGAGCACCTCCTCACCTACCCGTCCGAGCGGATCGCCCAGGGGTACCTGGCGGTCGATCAGGACACGGGCACGGTGGTGCGGCTGCGCCGTCGCGGCTTCCACACCCTGATGACCGTCAAGCACGGCGGTTCGACGCTGGCGCGCGGCGAGGAGGAGTTCGTCATCGACCCGCCGCGGTTCGACCGGCTCTGGAGCGCCACGGAGGGCCGGCGGATCGAGAAGGTGCGCTACAAGGTCCCCGTCGGCGGCGACAGCGACCTCACGATCGAGCTCGACGTGTTCGGCGGCACGCTCACCGGGTTCGTGTTGGCCGAGGTGGAGTTTCCGAACATCGAAGCGGCCGAGGCGTTCCGACCGCCGGTCTGGCTGCGGCCCGACGTCACCGCCGATCGCCGCTACGCGAACGCGCGGCTGGCCGTCGACGGCGCGCCCGACCGCAAGGCGGTGGGTGAGCACGCGCTGCTCGACGGCGAGGCGGTCGACGACGGCGTGCGGTTCGTGGTGCTCGCGCAGATCGACGCTGCCGCCGACGCGCTCCAGGGCCGCGACGCGGAGGACTACGGCAAGGCGGTGCACACCGCACGCAAGGCGTTCAAGCGGGCCCGGGCCGTCGTCCGGATCGCACGCGATGGGTTGCAGGGCGACTCGGCCGAACGGGCGAACACGGCCCTGCGCGACGCCGGCCGTGCACTGGCCGGTGCGCGCGACGCACTCGTCGTGATCCAGACCCTCGACAAGCTGGCCGGTCGTCATCCGGATGCGCTCGATGCCCAGCGCATCGGCGGGCTGCGCGAGGCGCTCGTCGCCGACCACGAGCAGGCCGAGCGCGAGAGTCAGGTGGGGGAGGGCGCCGTCGACGAGGTCCTTGAGACGCTGGGCGCGCTGCGGGGCGAGATCGAGGCCTGGGATCTCGGCTCCGACCCGGCCGGCGTGGTCGCAGGTGGCTTCGAGCGGATCGTGCTGCACGGACGCAAGCGCATCAAGCTCGTGACGAAGGCCGGCGAGGCCGACGGCGACCACGACACCGAACTTCTCCACGAACTGCGCAAGCGCGCGAAGGACCTGTGGCACGCGGCCGAGCTCGTCGAGATCGCCGCGCCGAAGCGATTCCAGGCCCTCGCCGAGCAGTCGCACGAGCTCGCCGACCACATCGGTGACGATCACGATCTCGCCGTGCTCGCCGACCAGGTCGAGGGGCGCCCCGGCGTCTTCGGAGAGCCGGCCGATGCCGAGCTGCTGCTCGATCTGATCGCAAAGCGTCGGCGAAAGCTGCAGCGCAAGGCCCTGGCCGTCGCCGGTGAGATCTATGCCAGCAAGCACGGCCGCCTCGCCGAGCGGATCGCGGAGCTCGGCGAGCGCTGAGTGCGCCTGCGCACGGCGCGGCCAGATACGGCGCGACCGGACTGCTCGCGCAGCCACACCTTGCTAACATCTCTAGTCCGCCGCGGGGTGGAGCAGTCAGGTAGCTCGTTGGGCTCATAACCCAAAGGTCGCAGGTTCGAATCCTGCCCCCGCTATAACGAAAGGCCCGTGAATGCGGGCCTTTCGCGTTTCCGGGGTCCTTGCAGCCCAGGTCGACGGCGTTGCTCCCGCGGGCGTGGCGCGGTCGAGGCTCTACGGTGGACGGGAGCGTCCTCGAGGAGACCCGCATGCCACTGACCGGAACGTACGAGCCGAGCGCGAGCGAGTGGGCTCGCGAACAGGCCGAGACCTACGAAGCCACGAACGGCGCCGAGCAGGGCGAGCACCGCGGAGTGCCGGTCGTCGTGGTCACGTCGGTCGGCGCGAAGTCCGGCAATTTGCGAAAGCACCCGGTGATGCGCGTCGAGCACGACGGCGAGTATGCGGTGATCGCGTCGAAGGGTGGCGCCGACCAACACCCCGCGTGGTTCAACAACCTCGTCGCCCACCCGCACGTCGAGCTCCAGGACCGAGCAGAGCGCCACGACTACATCGCGACGATCGTCGAGGGAGACGACCGAGCGACCTGGTGGGAGCGAGCGGTGGCCGTCTGGCCCGACTACGCCGACTACCAGGCGAAGACGGATCGCGAGATCCCCGTCTTCGTACTCACGCGCACGGACTAGGCCCGAGCTTCACCACCTGGTGCCAGGCTGGTCACCTGAGCTTCACCGCCGGGCGTCGGCGCGCCTCTAGCTTGGCGGCGCGCGCGACACCATTCCGCTCTCCGTCGCGCGGAACGAA
>JAURVW010000010.1 GCA_030655275.1 Solirubrobacteraceae bacterium | reverse complement strand
GACGAGGCCGTGGTCGTGGTCTACGACGGCGAGCACTTCATGGCCGACGAGGTCGCCGCCGCCATCGAGTACGGCGACGACGCGACGCTCCACGGCGCCTCCGTGCTGCGGCAGCTCGTCGTCGCCGCCTGACCGGCCGGGCTGGCGAGCGGCGCGCAACTCCGGCGAAGCGCTGCGGTTTACTCCGGTGATGTCCTCGTCCCCGCAGTCCGGTCCCGACCACACGCGCTCCAAGCGCATCATCTGGATCGTGGTCGGCGTCGTGATCGTGGCCCTCGTCGCGCTGTTCCTCTCTCGGCTCTCGGCGCCGGCCTCCGGCGATGCGGGCAAGGTCGAGGCCGCGCTGAAGGGCTCCGCGTCGACGCTGCTGGCGGGCACCGGCGAGCCCGCCGCCCTCGCCGCCGCGACCTGCGAATCGGTCGGCGACGACGGCACCGAGTACGGCTGCGTCCCGAAAGGCCTGTCGGAGGAGCAGTCGATCCTGTTCGTGCTCGCCGACGACGGCACGATCTCCGAGGCGCTGGCCGGCGACCCGGACCCGGCGAGCCTGCGCTCGGGCGACGGGCTCGCGAAGGCCCTGGCCGCCGACGCGAAGGCCCGCGGGCTCGGTGACCCGGAATACGGCTGCGTCACCTCGATCCGGATGGGCCCCGACGGCACGTCGGAGGCGGGCAACGCCGCCGGCTACCTCTGCGTCGCGAAGACGGCAGCGACCCCGTCGAACTCGGTCGCGCCGGACGAGGACGGCGCTGCCGGAAGCTCCGCGGCGGCGGGCGCGCGCTACGTCGAGACCCTGCCCGACGGGACCCTCCGGCGCGACTACGTGATCCGCTCGAAGTAGCGCTCCACCGGAGAGGCCGGGCGCCTGAGAGCGTTGCCCGGAGGCGGGTCCTGAGCGTCCTGTGGGAGGCTCCCCGACATGGCGTCAGAACGCCGTCGTATACAACATCGCATGCGATGAGCGCCATTTGGGGCGAACGCCGTCAGGCCAAGCTCGATCCGAATGCGCCCGTATTGCAGGGACTTTTCACGAGGCGCGTCCAGGTCGGCTCCAAGTGAGACGGAAATGACCGATGATTCCGGCTGTGACCCCTTCCCTCGCTCCCGCGGAGGTGCGGCCGTCGCGTCGCGCGCGTACCGCTCTCATCGCCGCCGTCGCGGCCGCCTCGCTGGCCGCCCCGGCCATCGCCAACGCCGAGGTGTACGTCGGCACTCCCGGTCCGGACACCCTCCGCGCCAAGCACGCCTCCGGTGACACCCTCTGGGGTGGCGGTGGCGCCGACACGCTGATCGGTGGCGCCGGCCCGGACTTCATCTACGGCGTCCGGTCCGACAACAAGATCACCGGCGGCGGTGGCGACGACTACATCGAGGGCGGCGCCGGCTCCGACACGATCGACGGCGGCACGGGCAACAACACCGTCTTCGGCAGCTCCGGCCAGGACAAGATCACGGTCGGCGACGGCAACAACTACGTCGACGTCAACGGCGGCAACGACGTCGCCACGCTCGGCAACGGCAACAACGTGCTGCACACCGGCTCCGGTGGCGGCCGATTCACCCTCGGCAACGGCAACAACACCGTCTACTACGGCTCGGGCATCGTCTACATCAACGCCGGCTCGGGCGTCAACAACTTCTACCTCTCGGGCGTGCAGGCCGTGCGCGAGCTCGACTGCGGCGGCAACCCGCAGACCGTGATCCACGTGAACTCGGCCGCGCTCAAGGGCAAGCCGTACGCGATGCAGGTGTTCAAGCGCAACACGAAGGGCTGCGACAACATCGTCGAGTACGACGGCGACAAGCGCATCCAGGCGAAGATCGCCGGCCTCTGGGAGGCGTTCGACCTCACCGGCGGCGCTGGTCGAGACAAGCTGTTCGGCGGCCACGGCGGCGGCACGATCGACGCCGGCGAGGGCGACAACGAGGTCTGGGCCGACCACAACGAGGACACCGGGCTGCCGCGCTCGAAGGGCTACACGACCCGCATCACGGTCGGCAACGGCAACAACAAGGTGTTCGGCGGTCGCGGGACCAACTTCATCACGGCCGGCAACGGCAACAACTTCGTCCGCGCCGGCATGTACGTCAACACCATCCGCGTCGGCTCGGGCACGAACCTGATCCGTCTGCAGGGCAACGTCGGCGGCTCCAACCAGGTCACCATCGACGGCGCACCGCCCGAGGGCTCCGACGGCACGTTCGTCGAGTCGCTCGCCAACGGCCGCAAGCCGGTCATCAACTGCATCAACGGCGCCAAGGCGTCGATCGTCTACGGCAACACGAAGCCGAAGTCGAACTGCAAGCCGATGTACTCGGCCCGCTCGCCGAAGGGCAAGAAGATCCAGGTGCTGCTCACCCCGGGCGTCCAGGCGTCCGACCCGATCTACGACGAGGCGATCCAGCCCGGCCAGGACGGCATCGGCGTGGCGCGCCCCGCCACGAGCGCCTAGCTCCGAACGCGTCGGACGGCCTCGGGACGCACTCGCGTCCCGACACCGCCTCCAACTGAAACGGACCGTGGTCCACAGGGGTCTCAGCCCAGTGGTCCACGGTCCGTTTGCGTTCTGCGGCGTTTCGAGGCCGGCGGCGATGGCGCCGCCAGCCCGCGTTTCGCTGCCGACGAGGCCGGCGGCGATGGCGCCGCCAGCCCGCGTATCGCTGCCGACGAGGCCGGCGGCGATGGCGCCGCCAGCCCGCGTATCGCTCGCTAGCGCCTCTTTGGCAGCGTGACCCTCGCCGGGCGGCTCTCGATACCCGACTTGCCGAGTGCAATCACGCTCACCTTGCCGGAGGTCTTGCGGGCGAGGCCGTCGATGGTCGACTTCGGTCGGGAGACCGAGTCGACGATCTGGCGACCGTCCTTCGTGCGGAACACGACGGAGTAGCGGGCGGGCTTCTCGCCACGCGGCGCCTTCCACGAGAGCCGCACCACGCTGCCGGAGCGGCGCAGCTTCAGCGACCGCACCGTGCCGGGCCGGACCGGGCTCTTGGCGGTGTAGCGCGCGACGATCGTGCGCAGGCGCTCGCCACCGGAGCCGCGAACGCTGGCCTCGATCACGCGCTCACCGGCCGGTCCCTCCATGCGGCTGAAGCGCAGCGTGCCCTTCGTGCTGCTCGTCGTGAGCAGCTTCCGCACGCGACCG
>JAURVW010001316.1 GCA_030655275.1 Solirubrobacteraceae bacterium | reverse complement strand
GCCAGCATCCGCAGCTCACGTACGTCGAGGACCGCGACGAGGCCCTGCGCGACGCGGATGCCATGATCATCGTGACCGAGTGGGACGAGTACCGTCGCAATCTCTCGCCCGAGCACGCCGCGTCGCTCACGGCGGGGCGCATCGTCGTCGACGGACGCAATTGCCTCGACGCCGCCTCCTGGCGCGCCGCGGGGTGGACGTATCTGGGCATGGGACGCCCCTGAGACTGACCGTCGGCGCGCCGCGCGAACCGCTAGAGTCGTCGGGTACGACTGTGGGGGTCGTGGACGGCAGGGGATGGCCGTCCGCTCTGTGACGCCACCACGGACATCGACGTTTTCTCGAGGGGGATCATGAAGGGCATCATTCTTGCGGGCGGTTCCGGAACCCGGCTGCATCCGATCACGCTGGGCGTTTCGAAACAGCTGATCCCGGTCTACGACAAGCCGATGGTCTACTACCCGCTGTCGACCCTGATGCTCGCCGGTATCCGAGACATCCTCATCATCACGACGCCGCACGATGCCGCGCACTTCGAGCGGCTGCTCGGTGACGGATCGCAGTTCGGCATCTCGCTGACCTTCGCGCAGCAGGCCTCCCCCGACGGCCTCGCTCAGGCGTTCACGATCGGCGCGGACTTCATCGGCGACGACAGCGTCGCCCTCGTGCTCGGCGACAACCTGCTGTACGGCCCCGGTCTGGGCACGCAGCTCAAGCGTTTCGCCGACATCGACGGCGGCGCGGTCTTCGCCTACTGGGTGGCCGAGCCCGAGGCGTACGGTGTCGTCGCGTTCGATGCCGACGGCCAGGCCGTCTCGCTCGAGGAGAAGCCGAAGAACCCGCAGAGCAACTACGCCGTGCCCGGTCTGTACTTCTACGACAACGACGTCGTCGAGATCGCGCGCAACCTCGAGCCCAGTGCACGCGGCGAGTACGAGATCACCGACGTCAACCGCGAGTACCTCGAGCGCGGCAAGCTGCAGGTCGAGGTGCTGCCGCGCGGCACCGCCTGGCTCGACACCGGAACGTTCGATCAGATGACGGATGCCGCGGACTACGTGCGCACGATGGAGCGCCGCACCGGCATGCGGATCGGCGTGCCGGAAGAGGTCGCGTGGCGCCAGGGCTTCCTGAACGACGACGAGCTGCGCGCCCGCGCCGAACTGCTCGTGAAGTCGGGCTACGGCTCGTACCTCCTGACGCTCCTGGAGAGGGGCCGCGCATGACCCGCCTACTCGTGACCGGCGGCGCCGGCTTCATCGGATCCAACTTCGTGCACCACGTGATCGCGCACACCGACGCCCACGTCACGGTGCTCGACAAGCTCACCTACGCGGGCAATCGTGCCTCGCTCGCCGGCCTTCCCGAGGATCGCGTCGAACTCGTGGAGGGCGAC
>JAURVW010001315.1 GCA_030655275.1 Solirubrobacteraceae bacterium | reverse complement strand
ATTTCCGGGGGGGTCAAAGACCACAAAAATCGACCGAATTAGGCAAAAAGACGGTTTTTTTGAGCAAAAAAGGACCCAAAAAGGGGTCCAAAAACGTGAATTCTTTAAGGAAAGATAAGGACGGGCTACACATTTCCGGGGGGGTCCAAAAACACCAAAAACAGGCAAAAAGGCGCCAAAAGTGCGAATTCTTTAAGGAAAGATAAGGACGGGCTACACATTTCCGGGGGGGGGTAAAACCCACAAAATCGACCGGAAATAGTCAAAAAAGACGATTTAGAGCAAAAAAGGACCCCAAAAAGGGGTCCAAAAACCGTGAATTCTTTAAGGAAAGATAAGGACGGGCTACACATTTCCGGGGGGGTCTAAAAACACCAAAAAACAGGCAAAAAAGCCCAAAAAGTGCGAATTCTTTAAGGAAAGATAAGGAAGGGCTACACATTTCCGGGGGGGGTAAAAACCACAAAGTCGACCCAGACTAGTCAAAGTACTGTGTTGACAAAAAAAGACCTTAAAAAAGGGTCCAAAATCGTAATTCTTTCAGAAAAGATAAGGATTGGTTTCACATTTCAGGGGGTAGTAAAATTCGGTAATTCAGCTAAAAGTAAAAAATAGTATTAAGGAAAAAGGCAAAAGGGGCAACATCGATTAAAAAGCAAATTGTACGAGGGTTCGTTTTCCGGTGGCAAAATGAAGTAAAGTGTTAATAAAACTTGCTTAAGTAAACTGTTTTTAGTGCCGTTGTGATGTAAAATCAACGAGGGATCTAGATCCTGGCAAAAGCCAAATACGCGGTTTCCGCGTAAAGTGTCTTTGACGCCAAATAGATCAGGTTGATTCGAAAGTACGGCAAGAGCGAAGTTAGATCCCAACAGCAGTGAGTGCGCAAAAATATTGTTTGGCCGTTGAACAAATAGCAACGAGGGGCTTTTAGTCCTGGCAAAAGCCGAAAGTGTGGTGTCTACACTATGTATTGCAACAAAGAACTGTAATTATGTAATCTAATAACAAAAGCGAAATCGAAGTTGTTGTCACAAAAAAAGATTTAAAATTAATCAGTTTAAACACGTAAAATGATGTGTAAAATCAATGCTGCTAGATCTGCAAAAGGGAAGCGGTTTCGCAAGTTCGCTTACATGTAATACTTTGCTTGAATGTTTAATAGCAAAAGGTATATCGAAGTGAATTGTTAACAGCGAATGCATTAAATAAAAAAACGAATGACGCTAGTCAAAATTTAGAAAATGTAGCAAAACAGTAAAGTTGTTTACGACAAACACAAACAAAATGGCTTTCAGGTGTGTTGTTTTGCATAAAAGCAAACAAAAATGCTAAATACAAAATAAATTATAACAAAAAGAAAGGGGCGGAACAGAACATGATCGACCGTGAAAAGAAATTTTAAAGCAGAAAACGGGAACATATGAAAGGTAATTAGCCTCAGCTTAAAGAAAACGCTAAATAGGATTAATGCGACTGGAGAGAAGAGTTTGAAAAACGATACAAATTTATGTATGCAACAAAATTAACAGCCGTAAAAATCGAGTGCAAAGTTTTTTATCGAGGAACCATCGCTGAGCGCGAGAGATAGAATTTTTTTCGGCAGCGAAAACGCTTCAAAAAAGGGGGATCAAAAATTCAGGGGGTCCCGGATCCGAGAGAGCCGAAAGTGGTTTTGCAGAGGAAAAACGCTTCAAAACGGGGGGTGTCAAAAAATCGTTTGCAAAAAACTCACCCCCCACGTGCCCTTTTCTCCCTCTTTGGGAGAAAAGGGGCACGTGGGGGGTGCCGGATCGGAGCGGTC
>JAURVW010001314.1 GCA_030655275.1 Solirubrobacteraceae bacterium | reverse complement strand
GTCGCCCTCGATGCCCTCGAAGTACTGGCGGGGCTGCCGCGACTGGCTCGTGGCCCGCAGCGCCTGGAAATCCTCGTTCGGACGGCCCGCGATCCCGGAGCCCTTGAGGAGCTCGCACAGGAGTGTTGACCCACTTCGCGGGGTCGCGGCGACGATGTAGTGCAGACTGGGGGCAGCGTCGGTCATCTAAACACCATGATACCGATAGACTTTACGGAGTTTCACTGTGACCTCTCAGCCGAACATCCTCTACGTCCATTCTCACGACACCGGTCGGTATGTCCAGCCGTACGGCCATCAGGTGCCGACGCCGAACATCCAGCGGCTTGCCGACCAGGGTCTGCTGTTCCGCCAGGCGTTTTCCGCGGCTGCGGTCTGCTCGGGCAGTCGAGCGGCGCTCCTCACGGGCCAGGCCTCCCATTCGACCGGCATGCTGGGGCTCGCCCATCGTGGATATCGCCTGGCCGACACGAGCCGTCATCTCGCCCACACGCTTCGCGACAGCGGCTACTTCACGGCGTTGCTGGGTGAGCAGCACCTCGCCGCCGACCCGGAGGACATCGGCTACGAGCACGTCGTCGCGATCGAGAGCTTCCACGCCGACCTCGTCGCCCCGGCAGCTGTCGAACTGATCGAGGACGTCCCGAAGGACAAGCCCTTCTTCCTGTCGGTCGGCTTCTTCGAGACGCACCGCGCGTACTTCGAGCCGACCTCCGTCCGCGACGCGCTCTACTCGGCACCGCCACCGAACCTCCCCGACACCCCGGAGATCCGTCGCGACGTGGCCGCCTTCAAGGCCAGCGCGCGGTCGCTCGACCATGGCGTGGGCGCGGTGATGAACGCCCTCGACGAGGCCGATCTCGCCGACAACACCCTCGTGATCCTCACCACCGACCACGGCATCCCGTTTCCGGGCGCCAAGGCGACCCTGACCGACCGCGGCATCGGCGTGATGCTGATCGTGCGCGGGCCCGGCGGCTTCCACGGCGGCCGCGTCAGCGATGCGCTCGTGAGCCAGATCGACCTGTTCCCCACGATCTGCGAGCTCGCTGGGATCGAGCGTCCGGCGTGGCTGCAGGGCCAGTCGCTCATGCCGCTGCTGCGCAAGGAGACCGACCAGGTCAACGACGAGATCTACGCAGGGATCACCTTCCACGCGGCCTACGAGCCCCAGCGGGCCGTGCGCACCGCCCGCTACAAATACATCAAGCGGTTCGACCCCGAGAACGACCACGTCGTGCTGCCGAACGTGGACGAGAGCCCGTCGAAGGACCTGCTCCTCGAGCACGACTGGACCTCCCGCGTGGTTCCGCAGGAGACGCTCCACGACCTGATCTTCGACCCGAACGAGGCGACGAACCTCGCGGGCGACCCGGCCTTCGAGGAGATCCGCGCGGGCCTGGCGGCCAAGCTCCACGACTGGATGGTCGAGACGGAGGATCCGCTGCTGGGCGGGCAGGTGAAGCCGGCGCCCGGAACGGTCTTCAACCTGCCGACGCAGCGCTCCGCCGACGATCCGCTCCAGGAAGCCGGGCCGCTGGACCGCCCCGCACGCAGCGCGACGGCGAAGTGGTCGACCTCGTGAGTTCGCTCGTCGACAAGGACGGCCGGCCCCTGTTCGACCTGCAGTCCCACTCGACATGGTCCGACGGCGTGTTGCCGGCCGGTGAGGTCGTCGAGCGTGCGGCGGCGGCGGGCGTGCAGGTGCTCGCTCTGAGCGACCACGACGCGATCGATGGCACCGCCGAGGCGCTCGACGCCGGCGCTGCCTTCGGGGTGCGCGTGATCCCGGCCGTCGAGATCTCCAGCATCGATCCGGAGGGCGACGACCTCCACATCCTCGGCTACGACGTCGACTGGAAGCAGCCGGAGCTTCTCGAGGCGCTGAAGGACTTCCGTGCCGATCGTGAGGGGCGTTCGGATCGCATGGCGAGCGCCCTGCGCGAGCTCGGCTGGACCGTCGACGACGCTCCGCTGGAGGCCCGCAAGGCAAAGGGCTTGCCGATCGGCCGACCGCACCTCGCGGCCGCCGTGTTCGAGGCGCCTGAGAACGCTGCGCGGTTGAAGGAGGAGGGCCTCACGGGCTCACCCACCGACCTGCTCGTGGCCTATCTCATCGAGGGCAAGCCGGCCTTCCGTACGCGCACCCACCCGACCGTGCCGCAGGCCATCGACCTGATCCACGCGGCCGGCGGCGTCGCGGTCTGGGCCCACCCGTTCTGGGACGTGAAGCCCCCGGAAACGGTCGGCGCCACCATCCGGCGCTTCCACGGGTACGGCATCGACGGCGTCGAGGTGTTCTACACCGAGCACGACCGCGACCAGACGCTCTACCTCGCCGACCTCTGCGACGAGCTCGGTCTCATCACCACCGGCTCCGCCGACTTCCACGGCCCGGCCCACAAGCTCTTCTCGAAGTTCCTGGACTTCGAGCTGCACGGGCGCGATCCAAACCTGGGGCGTTTGGCGGGCTAGGCGGGGGCCGGCTTGGGTCTCGGCGCCCACGGGTCGACCGCGTCCCCGGCTGCTTCGTGGAGGTCCTGCATGAGGCCCTTGGTCGCAGGCAGCCCGGCGAAGACGGCGCGCGCTTTTCCGGCCGCCACGAAGCGGCCTCCCTGTACCGGGCCGAGCTCGGCGACCTCACGACCGGAGACGGTGACGACGATGCACTCGCCGGCTTCCGCGCGACGCAGAACCCTGGCGAGATCGTCGCGTAGCTCGTGTTGACGAATGGACGCCATTGCACCGAACCTAGCGCTACGGATGCGGCGGTCCAAGGGCCACGGGACAGGCTGTGCGTCGTCCGTCTCGGACACGCGAGCGACCTGAAGGACGCCCACGCCGGGCTCTTATGGCTGAACGTGCCCGACCTAATCCCACCTGCCGCCCCCTGCAACCCCCCGCCCAGGCCGCCTCCAGCAACCGGTCCAACCGGCGCCCGCTGGCTGAATCCGGCCCGGCGGGAGGTCTGGCCACCGGGCCGCCCCATGTTGTCCAAGAGGACACAGGTGGCTGCGGGGTGTGGGACTAGGCTGGCGCTCATGCAGCTCGGACTGATCGGCCTCGGCAAGATGGGTGGCAACATGGCCCGCCGCCTTCGGCAGGTGGGTGACATCGACGTCATCGCCTACGACCGGGACGCCGATGCCGTCGCCGCCCTGGCGGACGAGGGCGTTCGCGGGGCCGACTCGCTCGAAGCGCTCGTCGCGGGGCTCGAAGCGCCGCGCTACGTATGGGTGATGGTCCCGGCCGGCGCGCCGACCACCGACACCGTCGCGGCCCTGGGCGACCTGCTCGAGGCCGGCGACGTGATCGTCGACGGCGGCAACTACCGCTGGTCCGACGACGAGCTGGGCAGCAAGGAGCTCACCGAGAAGGGCATCGGCTACATGGACGTCGGCACCTCCGGCGGCGTGTGGGGCCTGCAGAACGGCTACTGCATGATGGTCGGTGGCGAGGACAAGGACGTCGAGGGCCTCACGCCGGTGCTCAACGCGCTCGCGCCCGTCGTGACCGACGACGCCGACAAGGCCAAGATCGGTGAGTACGGCTGGGAGCACGTCGGCCCGACCGGCTCCGGACACTTCGTGAAGATGGTCCACAACGGCATCGAGTACGGCCTCATGCAGGCCTATGCCGAGGGCTACGCACTCCTCGCGGCCAACAACCCGGAGCTCGACCTCGAACGCGTCGCACGCCTCTGGCAGCAGGGCTCCGTGGTGCGGTCCTGGCTCAACGAGCTGGCCGGCCTGGCGTTCGCCGCCGAGGGCTCGCAGGTCGAGGCGCTCGAGCCGTACGTCAACGACTCCGGCGAGGGCCGCTGGACGATCGAGGCCTCCATCGACCTCGGCATCCCGACCCCCGTGATGACGCTGGCGCTTCAGGAGCGCTTCGTCTCGCGCGGCAACGCCGACCACACCAACCGCATGCTCTCCGCCCTGCGAAACCAGTTCGGCGGCCACGAGGCCAAGCGCAAGGACTGAGCCGCCGGCCCTCCAGCCAGCCGCCACGCCGCCCGCGCCGCGACCCACCCGTCCGCCAACCGCCTCCGAGAACCCAGCCCGTGACGAGCTCCACCCACCCGACCGAGTCCCCCAACGCGGACGCCAACCCGCTCGCGGAGGGCATCGGGCTGCTCCCACCGGAGCCGACCGTGCTGATCGTCTTCGGCGCCGGCGGCGACCTCGCCAAGCGCAAGCTGCTGCCGGCGATCGGCAACCTCGGCATGGACGGCACCCTGCCCGACAAGTTCGCGCTCGTCGGCGTCTCCCGCGAGACGATGAACGACGACGAGTTCCGCGACATCGTGCGCGAGTCGCTCACCGCGTACTCCCGCCGCACGATGGATCCGGACGTGCTCGATCGGCTGCTGGAGCGCACGCGTTACGTCGGCGGCGACGCGACGACGGTCGGCACGATGCACCGCCTCGGCGGTGTGCTCGACGAGCTGGCCGGCGGCGAGCCGCTCGACCGCCTCTACTACCTGTCGATGGCGCCGCGGTTCTTCGCGCCCGTGATCGAGACCCTCGGCGAGGCGCGTCTCATCTCCCGCTCGGATCCGCACAGTCGCGTGATCGTCGAAAAGCCGTTCGGCACCAACTACGCCGAGGCTGCCGAGCTCAACTCGCGCCTCCTCGCCGTGCTCGACGAGTCGCAGGTCTACCGGATCGACCAGTACCTCGGCAAGGAGACGGTCCAGAACATCCTGGCCCTGCGCTTCGCCAACCACGTGCTCGAGCCGATCTGGAACCGCGAGCACATCGAGTCGGTGCAGATCACGGCGGCCGAGGACGGCGGCATCGGGTCGCGCGCCTCCTACTACGACTCCTCCGGCGCCCTGCGCGACCTGATCCAGAACCACCTCCTGCAGCTCCTCACGCTCGTCGCGATGGAGCCCCCGGCGAAGTTCTCCGCCGACGACATCCGTGCGGAGAAGGCGAAGGTGCTGCGCGCCGTCACGATGCCGCCGGACGACCAGATCCACACGATGGCCGTGCGCGGGCAGTACGGCGCGGGCCAGATCGCCGGCGACCCGGTGCGCGCCTACCGCGAGGAGGAGGACGTCGCCGACGACTCGCGCACCGACTCGTTCGCCGCGCTGCGTCTCGAGGTCTCGACCTGGCGCTGGGCGGGCGTGCCGTTCTACATCCGCACCGGCAAGCGCATGCCGCGCAAGCTCACCGAGATCGCGATCAAGCTCAAGCCCGTGCCGCTCGCCGCCATCGAGGGCGTGCGCGGCGCCGAGCAGAACGAACTCGTGCTCACGATCCAGCCGGACGAGCGCGTCACGCTCCGCCTGCTCGCCAAGGTGCCCGGTCCGGGGATGAACCTGCGCCCGGTCACGATGGACTTCTCCTACGGCGCGGCATTCCTCTCCCAGTCGCCCGAGGCCTACGAGCGCCTCATCACCGACGCGATGCGGGCCGATCCGACCCTCTTCACCCGCGACGACGAGACCATGGCGCAGTGGACGATCATCGAGCCGATCCTGCGGCTCTGGCAGTCGCCGGAGTCCACCCCGCCCGAGACGTATCCGTCGGGCTCGCAGGGCCCCGAGTCGCAGCACTCGATCCTGCTCCCGGGCGACACCTGGCGCGCGATCTAGGCCGACGGACATGACCGCCGCCGACTCCACCCCACCCGTCGAGCCGCCCGAGGGCCGCGACCCGGTCGCCGAAGATCCCGCGGCGCAGCCGCCGGAGCCGGACCTGCCGGGGGCCGGTCAGCCGCTGGAGCCGCTCTCGCACTCGCGCCGGATCGACGCGCGCTGGGCCTCCGACGACACCGAGGCCGCGACGATCGCCGACGAGCTCCGTCGGCTCGAGACGACCCGCACGCCCGACGGCTCGAGCGTCGCGCCCGCCCGGGCGCTTACGTTCATCGTGCTCGTCGATCCCGATCACGACGACGAGGTGCGAGGGCAGCTCAAGGCACTCGGCACGCAGCGCGCCTCCCGCACGATCGTGATCCGTCGCTTTCCCGACCGCACGACCCTCGGTGGCCGCGCCGCGGTCATCCAGGACGACGCGATCGGCAACGGCCTGCGAGAGACGATCGTGCTCGATGTGGGCCCCGAGGACGAGATGGACCTCGACGGCATCCTCGACCCGCTCGTGATCACCGACGTGCCGAGCGTGGCCTGGGTGCCGCAGGGCGACCCGCGCCTGCTCATGCTGCTGCGCCAGATCGTGCAGACGGTGATCATCGACGGCGACGCCGCGGCGTCCGTCCGTGAGGCGCTCGACGACTCCCGCGCGCTGCGCGAGGTCGGGATGCGCACGATCGACATGGCCTGGCTGCGGTCGGCGCCCTGGCGCGTGCGCTTGGCGTCGCTCGCGCAGATGCCCGCGTTCCGGGAGCAGCTGCGCGACCTGGAGACGGTCGAGATCGAGACGCGCCCCGACTCGCGCGTCTGCGGCGCCCTGCTCGCCGGCTGGCTCGGGCATCGCCTCGGCTGGCAGTCCGGTCCGCCGCTGCTCGACGCCTCGCGCCGACGGGTCGTCGCCCAGCTCAGGGACGTCGACCAGCCCCTGCCCGGTCTCGCCGGCCTCACGCTCACCTACCGCGACGGCGGGTCGCGCCGGCTCTCGCGCGGTCCCGGCGGCCTCAAGATCACCGACGTTTCGCCGGAGGGCGAGACCGTCGAGCGCACGGTGCTCGGCGCCTCGCGCGGCGGCAGCGGGTTGCTCCCGAGCGCCATGCGCCAGGTGCTGCTGCCGGACGAGCTCGACGAGGAGGTCCTCACGGCGACCGCTTCGCTCGACCGCGCCCGCGTGCTCAAGCAGGTGGTTGCGGAGTGACCGGCCGTTGCGGTCGACGACGTCGTCGGCCGGCCGGGCATCGCGAGCTGACCGGTGCTGGCCCGACGCCGCCCGCGCCCGTTCACCGGATCGCGGCCGTTTCCTCGACCGGACCTGCTGAGATGAGTCGATGAAGGGTGAGCCCAAGGTCGTCGTCCTCGAAGATCCGGAGGCGGTCGCGAAGCTCGGCGCCGAGCTGATCGACTCCGTGATCACGGAGCGGCTGGCCGCCACCGGCCGCGCCGACATCGCGCTCTCCGGAGGCCGCATCGCCGGACTCCTCTTCGACGAACTCACGGCGCTCGGCCGCGACTGGAACGGCGTGCACCTCTGGATCGCCGACGAGCGCTGCGTGCCCGCCGACGACGAGGAGAGCAACGTGCGCCTCGTGCGCGAGCGCCTCGCCGCGCCGGGCTCCGTCCTGCATGCCCCGCCGGACGACGGCGACGCCGAGAAGCGCGCGCTCGCCTACTCGTTCCAGCTCAAGGACCGCGTGCTCGACCTCATCATGCTGAGCATCGGCGAGGACGCCCATACGGCCTCCCTCTTTCCGGACAACCCCGCGATCGACGACGACCGCACGATCGTGCCGGTGCACGATGCGCCGAAGCCGCCGCCGGAGCGCACGAGCCTGGGCCTCGGCACGCTCAATGCGTCGCCGCAACGCCTCATGCTCGTAACCGGCGAGGGCAAGCGCGAGGCGCTGAAGCAGTGCCTGGGGGAGCCGTCGAAGTCCGCGCCGTCGAGCTTGCTCGAGGCCGCCGGCACGACGGTCTTGGTCGACCGCGCCGCGGCCGGCTGAGGACGTCGCGGGGACTGGGCGCGTCTCAGTTCGTCGGACGCAGCTTCCGGCTGAGCGGGTCTCTGAGCCGGGCGACGTTGCCGTTTCGGTGGGATTTGCGCTGCCACACCGCGGGTCGCCGCTCGGTGGCCCCGGTCACAGATGAAAGACTCTGTCCAGATTTGAGGGGCAATGGATCCGTACCGTGATCCTAGGTCCGGAAGTGGCCTCCCCCGTCATGTCTCTCACGTTCGCCCACCGCCAAGCCACCAGCTCCGAGCTGCGTGCCAATCTGGCGTTGTCGGGGCTCACCCCGGCCACCGTCGAGCGCGAACTCGGTCTCTCGCACGAGCAGTTCGAGACGCTGATCGACATGACGATGCAGGCCAAGCCGCACGAGGTCTGGCTGCTGCGCGACTTCCTCGAGCTGGCCGTGCGCGAGGCCGGGCGCGAACCGGCGCCGTATTCGGTCCTCACGCCGGAGATGCGTGAGGCTGCCCGCCGGTGGTTCTCCCGCTCTCGGCGCCCGGGCGGCTGAAACGTCGGCGTCCGCGCCCAAGGTCTGACCGCCCGTACCCAGCGGCAGGTTTAGCCCGCACTAAACTTCTCGCGGTGCAGTTGATCCGACGCGTCGAGACCCCCGCGGAGCAGGCGCTCCCGGGCGAGGCGAAGGTTCGCGATGCCGCGCACGCATCGCTCGACGATGCCGGCGGTCGCGGCGTCAAGCGACTGTTCCCGTTCCTGGGTCCGGCGTTCGTCGCCTCCGTCGCCTACGTCGATCCGGGCAACTTCGCGACGAACGTCTCCGGTGGCGCGCAGTTCGGCTACACGCTGCTGTGGGTGATCGTGTCGGCGAACCTGATGGCGATGCTCGTGCAGTCGCTCAGCGCGAAGCTCGGCATCGCGACGGGCCGCAACCTCGCCGAGGTGTGCCGCGACCGCTTTCCGCGTGTCGCGACGGTGCTGCTGTGGATCCAGGCGGAGGCGATCGCGATCGCGACCGACATCGCCGAGTTCCTCGGTGCGGCCCTCGCGCTCAACCTCCTCTTCCACATCCCGCTGTTCCCGGCGGGCATCCTCACGGCCTTCGTGGCGTTCGGCGTGCTTGCCCTGCAGCAGCGTGGCATCCGCAAGTTCGAGGCGGTGATCGCAGGGTTCGTCGCGATCATCCTGCTCGCGTTCGGCGCCCAGGTGGTGCTCGCGCAGCCGGCCGCCGCCGACATCTTCGGTGGCCTCAAGCCGGCGTTCGACGGCACCGACAGCCTCCTGCTGGCGGTCGGCATCCTCGGCGCGACGGTGATGCCGCACGTGATCTACCTGCATTCGTCGCTCACGCAGCATCGCGTGGTGGGGCGCAGCGACGAGGAGCGCAAGAAGATCTTCCGCTTCGAGGTGGTCGACGTGGTGATCGCACTGAGCCTCGCCGGCATCATCAACGCGTCGATGCTCATCACGGCCGCGGCGGTGCTCCACGACACGCCCTACGCGGGCGACGGCGACGATCTCGTGAAGGCGGCGAACGCGCTCGGCACGCAGCTCGGCTCCCACGCCGACGTGCTCTTCGGGATCGCGCTTCTCGCCTCTGGACTCTCGTCGTCGAGTGTCGGCACGCTCGCCGGCCAGGTGATCATGCAGGGCTTCCTCCACCGCGAGATCCCGCTGTTCCTGCGCCGCGCGGTCACGATGACGCCCGCGCTGTTCATCCTCGCGATCGGCGTTGACCCCACCTCAGCGCTCGTGATCAGCCAGGTCGTCCTCAGTTTCGGCATCCCGTTCGCCCTCGTCCCCCTGCTGTGGTTCTGCTCCCGCAGGGACCTGATGGGCGGCCTCGTGAACCGAACGTCCACGACGGTGGTGGCGGCGACGGTCGCAACCGTCATCATCGTGCTGAACGTCGTCCTGCTGTACTTGACGTTCACCGGCGCGTAGCCGTCCATAGCGCTGGTTGCGCCGAGTCTTACCGTCCCGCGTCGCCGTCTGGGCGGCAGACATGCTGTGAAGGGTCGCCGTCTCAGCGCGCCGGCGCGCTAACTCCCAGCGGTCACTTCTACGCCAAGCAGCGAATGGTCGATCCAGTCGAGTAGCTCTGCGCTCCGGGTTTCGTCCATCTTGCGGGCGAAGAGTTTGATTCGGGCGTTCCCGCCGACCGATGATGGCCCAGACGCGGCAGCGGTCAACGTCTCGACGTCCGCCAGGGATAGGACGTCTGGATGCGCGGACCCTGGGTTGCTCCACTGGATGAGAGATAGATTCTCGTTCACGACTTGGGAACGCATCTCACCGCTCAGGGCGACCGACGGTATGGCGAGTTCGTCCGGAATCCAGCTGCGCGATAGGAAGCGAGTCCAGTCAGGTCGAGTGCGCAAGTTATGAAGGACGTCGGCTCCGCCCTCGCGAGAGAGGATCCAGTACATGGAGCCCCCGAAGAGGGTGAGGCCGGGCGGCGTCTTCCGAGCTCCCCGAAACCTGACTCGTCGCCCTCCGACCCGGAAGTTGAAATCGCGCACGCGGTCCATCCCTCCTCGCGCACCCCAAAGCGCCGACGGGAGCCGCCAGTTGGGGATAAAAGACTGACCCGCCTGCGACGCCAAGAATTGGCTTATCTGCGCTGCTGGGACGAGGGGGTAGTCCTGTCCGCTCAGAAGGAGCACATGCGAAACCTCGGGGTGGCGCCGAAGAGCTCGCTCGAGACCCGCCGTGGCCGCCTCGACGAGCTCCCAGCTCGCCCAGGCCGTCCTGCGGCGTGGCAGGAGTTCCACATGCGCCCGGCGTGATGTCCCGGTCGCGATGGCATCCCACACGTGGCTTGGGGCGGCCGAATCCACGTGGATCAGGACCGGGTTAGGCGACAACCGATCAGCAAGCCTCAGGGCCAACTCTGGGCTCCTGTGTGCCAGTACGACGGTGGCGAAGCTCACGGTCAGATCCTACGAAACGGTCGGGCTCGCTGACAAGCGAGCGCGGGTGTGATGTTCAGCGCCGAGCGGGGATAGACGTGGTCGAGGCATATCGCCTCTGATGCTCAGAGCGCTGTGACATGCTCTCTGAGCATCATGAGTGAGCTGAACGGCGGAGGACCGCACCAGATCGACCTGTACAGCTGGAATCCTCAGCGCCGCCTCACAGGCCGGGTCGGTCGGAGGATCCCGTGGACCCGCAGACTCAACAACTTCGGCGATCTCATCGGCCCCCTCGTCGTCAGGGGGATGCTCAAGCGCCTTGGGCTTGAAGGCCGCGCTCCAGCTCGTAGCGCTCAGCTCGTCAGCGTTGGTTCGGTGATCCATCTCGCCGATCCCGGCGCGGTGATCTGGGGCAGTGGTGTCAACGGCAAAGTTCCGGAAGCGGCCCACAATCTGGTCGATCTTGATGTGCGCGCAGTCCGCGGCCCGCTAACCCGGGAGTTCCTGCGCGAGCGAGGAACCAATGCGCCCCCGGTCTACGGTGATCCAGCGTTGCTTCTCCCCACGCTGTATCCCGAACTGGCGGACGGCCGTAAGCGATATTCCGTGACCGTCGTGCCGAACTTCAACGACGCACAGTCCATGCGGCGTGGGCGCAATGTCATGGACCCCAGGGGCGAACTCATGGGCTGTCTAAGGCGCATCGCCGCGAGCAAGTTCGTTGTTGGCTCTTCACTGCACGGAATCATCGTTGCGGAAGCTTTCGGGGTGCCCGCCAAGCTCGTTCGCTCCGGGCAGGAGGCCGATTTCAAATACGCCGACTACTACCAGGCAACGGGAAGGCCGACGTTCTCTCCGGCGCCAGACGTCCGCTCGGCACTCGAGAGTGATCCTGAGCCACCACTGGTTTGGGATCCGGAGGCGCTGATGTCGGCCTTCCCATCGGATCTCTGGAGCCACTAAGGAGTTAACTACTGACCAGGGCGACGGCTCGGAACAACTCAGCGCGTAGCTCTTGTTCCTCGGACTCCGTCTCGCGCTTGACGGAGTGGACCACCGAGAATCCGGCCTCCGCTAGATCCTCGGGCGATCGAGGCAGTCCCTGCCAGCGGAGTCCGAATACAGCTCCGCCGGGGGCTCCCGCGTCGGTGAAGTCACCGAGTGCCCAGCCGCTAGCGCTGACCAGCGTGGAAACAGCAACGTCCTCGCCGAGGCCGTGGCCTATCCAGGTCGGCCACGACTCCCAGTCGACTGCTTCCAGCGCTTGCTTCGACAAAGCGTAGGCGCCCCCTAGGCAGTGGTCTCCGAGCGCGAAACCCGTGGTTTGGCTAGCCAGCGCGATGGACGCGGCGATACTACGTCGCTTGGACGACGCGAGGGGCGTTGGCGTCCGTCCCAGCTTGCGTAGCGTCTCCTCCCAGCCTCGGGTGTCCCGCCGCTGACCTTCGCAATCGATGCGACACGACCCAGCCGCGCCCGCCGTAGGTCGCTCTCCGAACCACACGGCCAAGCGGTCAGCGAAGGGACGTAGAACCACCGCGTCGGTGTCGAGTTTGAGGGCGACCTTCGCTCCTGACGCACGGGCCGCCGCAAACCCCATCATCGATCCGGCAATCATGGCGTCGTAGGCGGCCGGGGGACGCCGACCTTCCCATAGCGGCGTCCGGACCACAGTGGATGGCAGGACGGAACCCACGATGCTCTCCAACCTACGATCCGTGGGAGCGTCGTCGACCATGACCAGATGGATGCGGTCCGGGCCTTCGATGGACCGCAGGTTCTCGACCGTAGCTCGGAGTCGCCAGAGCTCGAAGTCGCTGGGTCCGACGGGCAGTACTACCGCACAGGTCGAATGCATAGCTCTTTCCTCAGATGTACCGATCTCCGGAGTAAGCACAGTACTTGCACAGGCCGGCTTCTAGCTGGGAGCCCACCGACGCCCACGACTTTGCTTGCGCACGAGGGGTCCGATAAACACGAAGGGCCGCCGCCAGCGGATCTACCGCTGGCGCCGGCCCCATCGGAACGAAGTCCGTGAGTCGCGAGTGACTAGGCGCTCGGGATCACAGTCGGAGCCCACGTCGCCTGAAGGCGACCGGCGTTGTCCGTGCGGCTGCCATCTTCGATACGGAACTTCGGGTCAACGCCCTGCCCGACCACGCGGTACACGTAGGTGTTCGTCGCCGGGTTGGACGAGATCGGCGCGGGGTTGTAGAACGTCTTCGCGGGGTTGATGCTGATGCGCAGACCACCGCTCTTTTCGCTGGTGAAAGGCAGGACGAGGTTGCCGCAACCGCGGACGGCAGGGATCGCGAAGATGCGCTCGGCGTCGGCACCGGCGACGGCGCCAGCGGTGCGCTCAGCGGCGGTCGGGAACGTGATCGGCTGCGTAACGCCGCAGGTCCGCCAGTAGGCCTTCGGACCCTGGTTCCAAAGCGACTGGCCGTAGTTGGAGAAGTTGCCCTTGACGGTGATGTCGTAGGACGTGCCGACCGCAAGGTTGCGGACGGCGTTCGACTCGGTGCTCCGGCTGTCGTAGGCGACATCGGCCCGCACGACGGCGGTGCCGGCGGACGCGGTGGTGGGCGCGATGACCGCGACGGAGAGCGCGAGGAGCGCTGCGGACTTCTTGAGTGACACGAAGAGGTGCTTTCGGAAAAGGGAAGAGGGCGTCCGTCGGTGGACGGGAGCCCGTCATTCTGCCCAACGCCGTTAGGAATGCAATAACGTTGTTGCAAGCGAGAGGGGGATTGGAATCCACGTCCCCCGAATCGCCCGAAACCACGGGGTTCGGAGCGGAGCGCAAACAAGTTGAGACTTGCTCAACTACGCCTGTTGACGGCGGCGATTGGTCTTATCAGGTCGCCGTGAACTGCTTCGGCACTCCGGCTGCTCAGCGCCCCATAGTGCGAGGACCGGACGGAACGGATGCTTCCACCCCGGTTCGTTCATGATCGAACGGTGCCCCAGTCCGCAACCGAAGATCGCAGGCGAGACGGCTTGCCGCGGCGGTGGTGTCGGCGGTCCGCGCTGCTTCTCGCCGTCCCGTGGGTGGTTTGGCTGAGCGCACGGTCTTCAGGGTCAGAAGCGTGGCCGGTCGCGGTCGTGGAGAGTTCGGTCCTTTACGTCGCGCTCGCCACCAGCCTTGGTCTTGTCCTCGGGGCGCTCGCCAAATCGAGGTCGGCCGCATTTGCCTGCGCGTGCGGAGTCGCGGTTCTCGCGGTGGTTCTCCAACCCCGCGTGGTGTCCGATGCGCAGCCGTCGGCCGAGGGCCGCACGGTCACGATCGTTGCTCTCAACCTTTCGCAAAGCCGCGTGTCACCCGCAATCGTCACGAGCTTGTTGCGTACCAGGAACGTTGACTTGGCCGCGTTCAGCGAGCTCACTCCTTCAGGACTGGAAGGACTCAATCGTGCGGGCTTGAGGAGTCTGCTGCCTCAGGCGCAGGCGGTCCCTTACGCGAACTCAGGGGGGCTCGGGGCTTTCAGTCGGCTCAACAGCGCTTGGGATGAAGATCTCCTCCCCCCGGCTCGCAGGTGGATGCCCACATTGGTGCGGCCGAGGGATGCCAGCGCGTTCCGTTTTGCTGCTGTGCACATTTCTCCACCGTTGCCAAAATCGTTGGTCGACTACCAAGAGAACAACGTGTTCGGCGAGCTACCGGCGGCGACGTATCGGGCGAAAGGATCGATCATCGCCGGTGACTTCAATGCAACGCTCGACAACCGGCGGATGCGCAAGCTCTTGAAACTCGGCTATCGCGACGCGGCTGAGCAGGTAGGCGCCGGCCTCGCTCCAACGTGGCGAGCTGGCCGCGGACTCGCGGCCATTACGATCGATCACGTACTGGTCTCCCCCGAGATGGCCGTGCGTTCGTACCAGCGCATCCGTATGGCGGGCTCCGATCACGACGCCATCTTGGTGACGGTGCAGCTTCCACGTGCCTGAACTCCGACGCTGCGCGGCCGATAGGCCGAGAAGGCCGTGAGTTGGTCATGATAGTGCCGCACGCCGCTCGCCCCTAAGAGTTGCGCGCACCCACGAATGACGGAGTCCCCCGACACACAGCACCTGGAGGCTGAACACCCCGTCGTGGCCAGGTTGAGTTCCTCGGTCTCCCTGGGTGACGGGGCCCGAAAGGGAGCAGCCTGGCTGGGATCCTCGAAGCTCATTCTCCAGGTGGCGCAGTTCGGTTTCTCGATCATCAACGCTCGCCTTCTCTTTCCGAGCGAGTTCGGTATCGCCGCTCTCGCGCTGGCCATCGTTGCGTTCGGTGCCCTGTTCTCGAATCTTGGCCTCGCCGCAGCGGTCGTCCACGCCGAGCGGGCAACCGATGAGCTGCTGAACACGGTCTTTTGGCTCAACGGCGGAATCTCTTGGCTGCTCGCCGTACTGATCGCGGTCGCCGCCTGGCCCGTCTCGCAGCTCTACGGCGATGACGCGCTCGTCGTCCTCATGTTGATCGCTGCGTTGAACTTTCTCTTCACACGTGCCCCGGTGCAGACGGCGCTACTCGAGCGCACCTTCAATTTCCGGACGCTTGCCATTGTCGAAACGGCAGCGACCACCACGGGACTCGTCGTGGTCCCCGTGGCAGCGGTCTGTGGCCTCGGCGCGCCCAGCCTCATACTTGGACCGCTTTGCGAGACGGTCATCCTGAGCGTCTCGCTGTGGCTCATCGTGCGATGGAAGCCGACCGGCCCTCCGCGGCGGGAGCGCGTAGCGGCGCTCTGGGCCTATTCGCGCGGCATCTTCGGCTTCAACGTCATGACGTACTGGTCTCGAAATTTGGACACACTCGCACTTGGCGGAGCGGTGAGCAACGCTTCGCTCGGGCACTACAACAGGGCTTTCAACCTGATGATGGTGCCGGTTCAACAGGTATCGACGGTGATAGGCCGGGTCATGTTCCCTTCGTTCGCGCGAATGCGCGACGACCACGCCCGAGTGGGCGCGGCCTGGATCAAGGGCATGGAGTTTGCATCGGCTCTTGCTATGCCGACAACCGTCGTTTTTGCGACCACGGCCCCCGCCTTGGTTGCAGTCCTCTACGGCCCGAGATGGGCCGAGATGGTTCCGCTCTTGGAGCTACTTGCGTTGTCCGCCGTCCCGCAGGTGATCTCCTCGTCCTCGGGTAGCGTGTATCGAGCGCTGGGCCGGACCGGACTCCTTTTCAAGCTCGGCTGCATCTCGACCGCACTTAGTGTTGTCGCCATCGCACTCGGTATTCGGTGGGGCGCGGTCGGTGTGGCAGCAGCGCTCTTGATCAAGTCCTGGGTCGCCTTCCCCATCGGAATAGTCCCGCTCATGAGGATTCTCGGCGTGTCCTTCCGCGACTTTGTGCCGGCAGTCCTGAGGGTCGTGGGGCCGGTCACTGCGATGGCCGCCGTGCAGCTAGCGATTCGCTTCTCGCTGCCGGAGTCGATGTCTCCGGTTGTCGTCTTGTCCGCGCAACTTGCTGCGGGTGGAATCGTCTACCTAGGAGGCTTGGCAGCGGTCCGTTCGCCGGCCTACCTCGCGGGTCGCGACCGTTTCCTCAGCCGCCGTAAGAGCGGCTGATTTCGCGCGAGCGGTACCGCTTGGCGTAACTCAGGTCTCTCTGCTGGTGCGATCTTGGTTCCACGGAATCTCACTCTTGGCCGCGAGTCGTCGTCCGTAGCCGCGGATCACCAGTTGGATGCCCACGAACACGCCTACGCGTAGGACCATGCGAGGTCCGAGTCGGAGCAGATCCTCCAGCCCTTGCGCGCGCCAGCCTACGGATGGCGAGCTCGGGAGCTCGACCAAACGCTCGAGCTCGGCATTGAGGGCGAACATCCGAGCTCTCGTGCGAATGAGGGAGCCGATGCTACGCGGCGCGCGGTAGGTGAAGCCCGGTTCCGTGATGCGTCGCTCCTCTGCGGTGAACAACCTGTAGATCAGTTGGTCGGCGCTGGCTCCATCGGGGAACTCGTCGAAACGCGAACGAGCTGCCTTGGAAAGTCCGTAGACGCCCGATCCTATGGCTTCCTGCGCGTAGCGCAGGCGCCTCCACACGCTGAAGTAGATCTGGATCCAACGGCTACAGCCACCCGTGTCGACCGTCAGGCGAGGCGACCCCACCGCGGCCAGCAACGGGTCGTCGAGCGCCGAGACGAGGTGTCGCAAGGCTGCGTTGCTGACCACTGCGTCGGCGTCAACGTAGACCCGGGGGAAATGCCGGACGTGTCGGTCTCCAAGGTTCAGCGCATTCAGTTTGCCCGGGGTCGAGGTCTCGACGACGACGACGTCGGTGTAGGTACGGGCCTTCTGAGCGGTGTCGTCGCTACAGGCGTTGCAGACCACCACGATCTCCCAAGTTCCGGCCGCCTCGGCCGTGAGGCAGGTAAGAAGCCCATCGATGGCGGCGCTCTCGTTGTGAGCGGGGATGACGATCGAGGCGAGAGGAGATGGCACGGAACGACTTTGATCTGTCGGCGGTACGCCACCGAAGTTGACCCCTGGAGCGTACTTCTGCCGAGATCGGGCGCCCTTCGACGTGGCTAGATCGGCCGTACGGCCAAGGGGACGGCGGGGCGGCCCTTAAGGTTTGAGTTGAGTAGGACGGACGCCGATGAGCTGCCGATGCTCCGCTTTCTCGCCTCCCACCGTGTCCCTTCGCTGGCCGCAATGTTGGCTTGCGGCGTCTGCGTGACCCCCGTGGCCGACGCAAAGACCACGGCAGCGAAGCCGGTGGCCAAAGCGGCCGGTGGGCTGCCTGCTCTTCCAAGCGGGCCGTACTCGAAGGGAATGCCGAAATCGTTCAAGACCGCATCCGCTTCGATCGGCATCGCCATGAAGGTCTCGGCCGAGAAGACCTGCGCTGCGCAGGTGAACCTACGGTTTCAGTCTGCAGGGCGAGTTCTTGCCACCGCGAAGGTTGGGTTGGGCAGGTCCGTGAACATCACGGCAGTCTGGGCGGGCGGATCTGTCGAATCTGGGCAAGTCCTCTCCCTCGTGGTAGCTGCGACCGCTAACCAGAACTGCCGTCTGGTCACGGTGAGCCGGGCAGCACTCGCAGTCCCCGCCGTTTTCAAACCGACGGTGACGCCCGTATCGGTCCAAACCGTCCCCTCGACTGTGACGACCTCGTCGACGCCCGATCCAGCGGTAAAACCGGGACCGGTGAACCCCACGCCCGACCTTCTGCCTAGCTCGGTTCTGCCCACGCCGAGCGCCGGTACGCCCAACGTGGACTCCCCCAGCGGAGTGTCGGAGGTACCGGTGACCGGAACGCCGCCGTCCACACCACCTGACGAGGTACAAACTCCGACGCCTGCTCCGGTCTCTGCGACGCGCTGGTTCGCCGCTGATTCGGTCTGGAACAGGCCTTTGGCATCAGATGCCCCAGTCGACCCGCTGTCCGACGCCTATGTCGCGGCGCTGACTCGAGATGCCTTGCACAACACCTGGGCTCCCTGGATCGACGGCTACAAGTTCAGCACCAGGGTCTACGAAGTCGGAGCAAACCAGCAGCGCGTCGCGGTCACCCTCGATCAGAAGTATCCGGAGCGGCTTCGTCAGCAGTGGGCCTCGGTTCCCGTGCCACCCGACGCGCTGCCCGCTCCCGGGGGCGACGGGCACCTCGCCATCTATCAACCTTCCACCGACACGATGTGGGAGTTCTGGAGGGCGCGGCTCTTGGCAGACGGCTGGCACGCGATGTATGGGGGACGGATCGAGAACTTCAGCCAGAGCCCGGGCTACTACACCGGCGCGGACCGCCTGCACGGAGCCACCGCGACGAGCCTGCCCCTGATGGGTGGCCTTATGCGGATCAGCGAGCTGCAAGACAAGCGGATCGACCATGCCCTCTCCTTGGCGATTCCTTCTCCGTCAACCAAGTTCGTGTGGCCCGCTCAGCGAGGGGACGGCAAGTCGACGGCGGCCGACGCCATCCCGTCGGGGACACGGTTCCGGGTC
>JAURVW010001305.1 GCA_030655275.1 Solirubrobacteraceae bacterium | reverse complement strand
TCGCCATGCTCCTGTCGACCGCCATGCTGCTGCGCGACGGGCTTGGTCGACCGGTCGAGGCCGCCGCCCTAGAATCAGCCGTCGACGCCGCACTGGCCGATGGTCTTCGCACCCATGACCTCGGTGGAACCGCGACGACGGCCGAAGCCGTCGCCGACGTGTTCGGCCGTCTGCACGCGTAACAGGAGAACCGATGGATACTGCGCCCTACATCTGGCTCGATGGCGAGTTCGTCCCGTGGGACGAGGCGCAGGTCCACGTCCTCACGCACGCCCTGCACTACGGCACGGGCGTCTTCGAGGGCATCCGCTGCTACGACTCCGAGCTCGGCCCGGCGGTCTTCCGTCACCCCGAGCACGTCGAGCGCCTCTTCGCCTCGGCCAAGCTCTACTACCTCCACGTGCCGTTCACGCGCGAGGAGATCCGCCAGGCCACGCTCGACCTGATCGCCAAGAACGAGCAGCGCGAGTGCTACATCCGCCCGCTCGTGTTCCGTGGCGACGGCGAGATGGGCCTCTTCGCGCAGGGCTCGCCGATGCGCGTGGCGATCGCCTCGTGGAAGTGGGATTCGCTCCTCGGAGAGAAGGGCCAGCGCGAGGGCGTGCGGGCCAAGGTCAGCTCCTGGCGCCGCACGAGCCACCACTCGCTCATCCCGCACGCGAAGGCCTCCGGCCACTACCTCAACTCGGTCCTGGCCAAGAACGAGGTCTCGCGCCGCAAGAACCCCGACGGCACGAGCTACTACGAGGAGGCGCTGCTGCTCGACGAACGCGGCTTCCTCTCGGAGGGCTCCGGCGAGAACCTCTTCGTCGTCAAGGGCGACGTGATCTACACGCCGCCGCAGACGGCCGGCATCCTCGACGGCATCACCCGCAGCGCGGTGATGAGGATCATCGAGGACCTCGGAATCAAGCTCGTGGAGCGCGACATCGCGCGTGCCGAGGCCTACCTCGCCGACGAGGTCTTCATGACGGGCACGGCCGCCGAGCTCGTCCCGGTCGTCGAGATCGACGACATCGCCGTCGGTGACGGCGCCGTGGGGCCCACCACCCTCAAGGTGCAGGCCGTCTTCCGGGATGCACTCCACGGCCGCGACGCGCGCTACACCGGTTGGCTCGACCCGGTTCCGGCAGGGACGACCGCGGCGTGAGCCGCGCGGAGCACACGACACGCCGCACGCGGCGAATTCGCTAGGCGACGCGGTCCCCGCAGGGCGGGGGCAGCGCCGCCTGCCACGTCCTGCTCGCTCGCACCTGCCCCGGAAGTTCCGATGACCACCACCGATCACACCCCGTCCTCCTCCGTCCGCCCCTCCGACGGCGGGCCGGTCGAGATGTACGACGCCACCCTGCGCGACGGCATGCAGGGGCTCGGCCTCTCGCTCACCGCCGCCGAGAAGGTACGCGTCGCGCACGAGCTCGACCGTCTGGGCGTCGCGGTGATCGAGGCCGGGTTCCCGGCGTCGAACCCGAAGGAGCTCGAGCTCTTCGACCTCCTCTCGCGGGAGACGTTCGAGACGAGCACGATCGCCGCATTCGGGATGACCCGTCGGCGCGGCGTCGCCGCAGAGGACGACGCCTCGCTGCGCGCACTCGTCGACTCGTTCGCGCCGGTCGCGACGATCGTCGGCAAGACGTGGGGACTCCACCTCGAGAAGGTCGTGAAGGTCGACCGCGAGGAGAACCTCGAGATCATCGCCGACTCCGTCGCGTTCCTCGCTGCCGAGGGCAAGCGCGTGGTCTACGACGCCGAGCACTTCTTCGACGCGTACCGCGACGACCCGGCCTACACGCTGCGCTGCCTCACGGCTGCCGTCGAGGCCGGCGCCGACACGCTGTCGCTGTGCGACACGAACGGCTCCTCGCTGCCGCACCAGGTCCACGAGGCCACGGCCGCGGTGTTCGCCGCGCTCGGCGACCGCGCGCGCATCGCCGCCCACTGCCACAACGACCTCGAGTGCGGCGTCGCCAACTCGCTGGCGGCGGTCAGGGCGGGCGCGACGCAGGTCCAGGGCACGATGAACGGGATCGGGGAGCGCACCGGCAACGCCAACCTCGTCTCGGTGATCGCCGGGGTCGAGCTCGGGCTGCGGCGCCAGGCGCTGCCGGCCGGTCGCCTCACGCGCCTCACCGCCACGGCCCACGCCGTCGACGAGCTGCTCAACCGCGTGCCGGATCCGAGTCAGCCGTTCGTGGGTCGCAACGCGTTCGCGCACAAGGGCGGCCTGCACATCGCAGCCGTCCGCACCGAT
>JAURVW010001298.1 GCA_030655275.1 Solirubrobacteraceae bacterium | reverse complement strand
GCATCGCGCTGCTGCTCGAGCGACCGTCTGCCTGAGCCACGACGCGGGCTGGTCACGGAGCGTCTGCGTCCGTAGAATCCGGCGCAATGCGCCCCGGTGACCAGCCCGCGCGCGGCCGCCGCTCACGTGGTGGGCTGCGGGTCGGCCTCGTAGCGCTCTGCGCCGGCGCCCTCCTCGCCGGCTGCGGCGACACCGGCACGAGCACCAGCCGGGCCGACGTCCTCACGACCGGCCCGGAGCCCGGCGCCGAGCTCGCGACGACCCCGACCACCCCAGCCGGCCCGTCGCCCGCCGCGCCGACACCGGCCGCGACCGACGACGCGAAGAAGCGCGACGACGCCGACCGACGCCCGTCCGATCGTGGCGCGTCACAGGGCAAGGGCCCAGGGAAGCGGGACGCGGACGAGTCGAACATGGGACCGACGCCCAGCCCGGCGCCGGCCTCGGCCGGACGCACCCCGGAACCGACCATCGCGCCGCCTGCCACCCTGGCGCCGAAGGCGAGCAGCGATCCGTTCGACCTGGCCTTCGCCAGGCAGATGGGCTCCCACCAGTTCGCCGAGTCGCTGATCGCGCGGGTCGGGGAGACCCGCGGCCAGGACGCCGACGTGCGGGCCTTCGCCAGCCGCACCGAGAAGGCCGTCAGCGAGTCGTTCAACACGCTCACGTTCTGGGCCGACGGTCTCGGCATCGTCCCCGCCTCGGGCCTGGAGCCGCGCGTCGCCGCCGCCGACATGCGCACGCTCGGCGCCCCGGTCGACCGGATCAACGCATCGCGCGCGGTGGTCAAGGGCGCGGTCGTCCCGTTCGAGGGCGTGCCCGACGACGCCTTCGACGAGACCTTCGTCGCCACCATGATCGAGCACCTCGAGAACGGTCTCACCATCGGGACCGGCACGATCAAGGCGTCTGGCAGCGCGCGGTTCCGGAGGTTGGCGGCCCAGCTCGCCCGCCGGCAACGCGACGACATCCGCGAGCTCAGGGCGATCAGGCGCGCGTGGTGACCTCGATGCGATCCCTCCTCCTGGCGCCGCTGATGGCGGTCGTCCTGCTCGCCGGCTGCAGCGATCCCGGAACGAGCACCGGCAGCGCCGACGTGGTGACGACCGGTCCCGAGCCCGGAGCCGAGGTCGCGACGACGCCGACCACCCCCGTCGCGGCGACGTCGCCCACCGCGACGACCCCGGCCGAGGCCGAGAAGCCGAAGACGAAGGACGAGGCGAGCACCGAGTCCGACGAGAAGACGAAGGATCGGGCGACCCCGACCCGCACGCCGACGGCGAGGAACGCGGCCAAGGCGCAGGATGCCCCCGAGCCGACCATCGCTCCCGCCACCACCCTGAAGCCGAAGGAGCCGACCGACCCGGTCGACCTCGCCTTCGCCCGCCAGATGCTGCACTTCATCGCGGCCGGCAACGGCATGGCGCAGTCGGTCGAAGCTCGCACCCAGCGAGCCGAGTTCCGGGCGCTGGCCACGAAGATCATCGACGACCTCTACGACCCCGGCCTCAGCCTGACGACCTGGGGCGACGTGCTCGGTCCCGTCCTCAGCCAGGCGGTCGACAAGCAGTACGTGGGCCCCGACACGCGTCTGCTCGGTGCCTCCACGCGCGAGATGAAGCAGTCCCGCGCGATCCTGCTCGCGGGAGAGGAGCCCTTCACCGACGTGAAGGACGACCGCTTCGACGCCGTCGCGCTCGAGGCGATGATCGAACACCACGAGAGCGGCATCATCCTCTCGGGCGGCACGATCCAGACGGGCGGGAGTCCTCGGTTCCGCCGGCTCGCCGAGAAGTTCGAGCGCACGCAGCGCAAGGAGCTCGAGGAGCTCCGCGCCTTGGAGCGCGACCTCTAACGGGCCGCAGCGCCGGTCGGGTTCGGCCCGTTCGCCCGGAGGCCGCCCGGCGCGCCGACGACCATGCGGGGTCTAGGGTCGAGAGCGTGCAGCGAACGCGAACGTCCCGCCGCCTGCTCGCAGGCATCCTCATCCCCCTGGCCCTCACCGGCACGGTCGCCGGCTGTGGCGACGACGGTGGCGACCGCGCCGCCGCCGAGCCCACCGCGACCCCGCACGACATGGCGGGGATGAACGGCACGAGCCCCGACTCCGTCGCGTCGATCGCGACGAGCCCGGGCGAAGGGGCCGTCACGCCGGGCTCCGCCGGCGAGAAGGTCGACCAGGCGTTCGTGCGGCAGATGACGCCGCACCACCTCGGCGCGGTGCTCATGGCGACGATCGCGGTCGAGCGCGCGGACCGCTCGAAGCTGCGGAGTTTCGCCGCGCACATCGTCCAGGACCAGACGAAGGAACTCGCCACGCTCCAGCGGCTCGGCGCTCCTCTGGGCCTCGACGCTGGCACCAGCATGGAGGACGGCAGCCTGCAGGGCGACCTCAAGACGCTCGGGCTCCCGGCGGATTCGATGTCGATGTCGGGCGACATGCTCTCCGGCGGCTCGGCGCCGTTCGGTGACGTGGATGCCGACGCGTTCGACCGTGCGTTCGTCGACGCCATGATCGAACACCACGAAGGTGGCGTCGCCATGGCGAAGGCCGAGCGCTCGCGCGGCAGCAGCGCGGAGATCAAGGATCTCGCGAAGGAGATCGAGCAGGCCCAGGAGGACGAGCTCGAGACGCTTCGCGCCTGGCAGCGCCACTGGTAGCCAAACGACCGCGGGGG
>JAURVW010001296.1 GCA_030655275.1 Solirubrobacteraceae bacterium | reverse complement strand
GATGTGGGTGGCAGCCACGTCGCCCGGCGCGACGGTCTGCTGGCCCGCGGCCCTGCTGATCGGCGTGACCGCGACGCTCGCCGTGCCGTACGGCGTCGCGGCCGCGCCGCGCACGCCGCCGGTGCTGTTCCGCCGCGCGCTCGGCGTCGTCAACCTGCTCGGCGCCGGTGTGCTGGCGGTCAGGATGGTCTGGAGCTGAAGCGGGGTGCGGCGGCCGTGGCTGCTGCCTGGTCCGTGCAGCGACGCGGATCAACGGCTCGCGGGAGCCGCGCCGACGATCAGGAACACGTTGTCGAGGCCGAGGCCGTGCAGGGCATCGGCGAGGCGCGCGCCGGCGTGCGGGTCGGCGGCCTTGACGAACCAGCCGATCTTCGCGTTGCCGGGCGCCTGCCAGTCGCGCGCCGCGAGCGCACCGAGGATCGCGGCCTGCATCGACTCGGCGGCGTCGAGGTCGATCTGCATCGTGTAGGCGCTGTTCAACAGCGCTTCCCAGCGGTATTGCTCGGGCGTGGCGTAGAGGCCCGAGCGCGTGCGCAGCGCCGGGTCGCTGGGTGTGGCCGCGAGCGCCGTGGCGGCGGGGCCGCCGTCGTCGTCGAACAAGGGCACGACGACGGGCGTGGCGGCCTGGTTGGTCGCTGACGAGGCGTTCGCGGCTTCGCTTCCGCTGTCGCTTTCACCGCCGCCGCACGCGGTCAGGGCGAGCAGCGACGCGCCGAGGATCGCTCGCGCCAGCGATGTGGCGGCGCAGCGTCGTGCCGACTGGACGCGCGCGATGGGTGGCGGCGTTTGCGTTGCTGCCGCTTCGATGTGAGGGTGGTTCATGGCGACCTCCGAGGTGGTTGAGGGGGGGCGTTCGATTCTCTGGAGCGGCTGCGGCGCCGGTCTGAAGCGTTTCTCACCGCGGTCTGAAGGTTCTCTGAACGTCGCCCCGTACCATGCCGGCACACCCCGATCGACACACCGCCGAGACCGCCGATGAGCCCCGCCGAGACATCCTTCGTGATCGAGCCCGCCCTGCCCGCCGACGCGCGCGCCGTCGCGCGCATCCATGTCGAGAGCTGGCGCGCGGCCTATGTCGACATCGTGCCGGGCAGCTACCTCGCCGCGCTCTCGGTCGACGAGCGCGAGACGATGTGGCGCGAGGCGATTGCGGCGGGCGCGCCGGAGCTGATGGTCGCGCGGGCGGCGGGTCGGGTGATCGGGTGGGTCTCGTTCGGCGCGTCGCGCGATGAGGGGGCGGCGGCGGAAGTCGGCGAGGTGTGGGCGTTGTATGTCGACGCGGCGCACTGGTCGTCGGGGCTCGGCCGCGCGCTTCTGCAAGCGGCGCGCGAACGCTTGTCGGCGCGCGGGTTCGGGTCAGCGAGCTTGTGGGTGCTGAGCGCGAACGCGCGTGCGATCCGGTTCTACGAGCGTGCCGGGTTCAGTTGCGACGAAGGGTCGGCGCAGTGCTTCGAGATCGACGGGCGGGCGATCGAGGAGCGGCGCTTCTCGGTGACGCTTCGAGGCGGGTGAAGCGCTTCTCGCGCGTCGGCTTCGACAGGCTCAGCCTGGGTTGGACGACGGCGTGGGGCCCTTCGACAGGCT
>JAURVW010001293.1 GCA_030655275.1 Solirubrobacteraceae bacterium | reverse complement strand
AGCGCGACGTGCTCGCGGTGCTGGTCGACGCCGCCGAGCGCGCCTGCACGGTCGGCGCGTTCTCGACCGCGCTGCGCATCGCGGCCAGCGCCGATGCGCGGTTGCGTGCGGCGGCTGCGGCGGATCCGGCGATGGCGTTGCGCTTGCTGGCGGCGCTCTACCTGAGCCAGTACGGCCTCGCCAAACTCGACGCGGGCGATCTGACCTTCGACCGCTTGCGAACGCTTGCCGGCAACGACGCGACGCGCTTCGCCGACGCGGCGGCGCGCCAGGTGCTCTCGCTCTCCAGCCGGGGCAGGCACCGCGAGGGCGTTGCGCTCGCCGAGTCGTTGCTCGCCCCGCTGGGCCTCGTCCTGCCCGCCGATGGCGCATGGCAAGACGCCAAGGAACGCGAGATGACGGCCTTCCTGGCCCGCTTCCAGACCTTGGGCGTTTCTGCCTTCGACGCCCTCCGACCGATGCAGGCGCCGGTACCGCGCACGCTCATGCAGATGCTGCCCGGCACGAGCGAGGCGGCCGGCGAGATCGGCCTCGCCCACACGTTCCTGGCGTTTCGCATGCTCGAGCTCGCGCTGCTGCATGGCCGCACGCCGGAACTGCCGTTTGCACTGGTCTCCGTGTTCGCGGACATCGCATGGGGGCGCGGCGATCTGACGACGGCCCGCGAACTGGCGCGCGCAGGGATGCGGATGCTTGGGCACTACCCGGATTCGATCGCATCGGGACTGGTCACGCTCAACTACCTGAACCAGATCGGGCGCACCTTCGATCCGCCGGCCGAAGTGCTGGCCGCAGCGCGGCGCACGATCCGTGTCGCGCTCGAAACCGGCGATGCGACGATCGCCGCCTACTGCGCGTTCATCACGCTCTCCCTCGTGAAGGAAATCGGGCCGAGCCTGGCCGCGTTTCGTGCCGAGGCGGAGCTGACGCTGGAACTCGCGAACAAGGCCGGCAGCCGCGATGTCGCGGTGAAGGCGCGCATGGAGATCCGTTCCGCGGACGTGCTCGCCGGCCGGACCCG
>JAURVW010000007.1 GCA_030655275.1 Solirubrobacteraceae bacterium | reverse complement strand
CCGCCGGATCGCGTGGTGCAGTCCGGCTCGTCAGAGCCGTCGGTGACCCACTTGGAGGAGGACGTGAGGTAGTACTTGTCGGCCGGCCGCGTGGCGTCCGGAACGACCGTCTTGGTACCGCGGAGATTGGCGACGTCCTCGATCGGGAGAGAACGGATGCGCTCGAGCTCGGACTGGGCCATGTTGGCGGCCATCGCCCGGCGCACCTGCTGGCCTGCGAGCTTGTCGCTCTGATCGAGCGTGGTGAAGACGCTCAGGCCGACGAGGATGAGGAGCGCCGCGGAAACGAGCACCTCGACCAGGACGAAGCCAGCGTCGTCGCCGACGATGCGGGACTTCGATGCGGGATGGCGAGTCATCAGGGGTTAGGTCGGTCCGTGGTGGGGAAAGGTGAAGACGGCGCGAAGAAGTTGGACGAACAGCGGAAAACCGGTGCGAGTCGATTCCGGCGGATCACCAGGTGCCGTTCTTGCAACCCGCGGACTGGCTCTGGCCGGCGCCGAGGGTGCACGAGCGGGTCATGATCCAGGTGTTCTCCGCCTTCGCGAGCGTGAAGCTCGTGCCGGTCTTGGAGTACGCGATCACCTGGTAGCCGGTCTCCCCGTCGGGGACGATCTCGACCTGGCCCGCGCCCTTGCCGATGGAGATGCCGATCCCGCTCGGGAGGTCGGAGGCTTCCTTGCACTGGCGGAAGTCGTCGGTCTTCGTGAAGCACGCCTCGACGTGGATCATCGTGTTGTGGACGTTCGACTTGGCGTTCGCGTCGAAGGCGCGGTCACGCTGGCTGAGGAAGTTCGGCAGCGCGATGGCGGCCAGGATCCCGATGATCAGGATCACGACGAGCAGCTCGATGAGCGTGAAGCCATCGTCTTCGGTTGCGAAACGGGTCATCGGGCTGCTTTGTGGTCTTGTGGGCCGGCGACCGAGGGTTCGGTCGTCGCTCGAGGAAGCGAGGAGGGCGCCGGTCCACCTGATGGTCGACCGGCCTCCACCCCGCTTGAGCGGGCCCCGGCGCCAGGCCGGGGTCCGCAGAAGCGAAAGGAGTTGGGGCTGGGAGCTACCAGGCCGCGCCGTCGGTCTTGCAGGCGCCGTCCTTGGAGCCGGTCGGCTTCTGGCACGTGCGCGTGATGACGCCCGTGGTGCCGTCCTTGGCGATCGTGAAGGTGTTGTTCGTCTTGGACTTCGCGACGATCGAGAAGCCGTCGGTGCCGACGTTGTTGATCACGACCTGGTCGGTGCCGGCGCCGATCGAGAGGCCCGTGTTGCCGAGCTCGGCGGCCGACTTGCAGACCGCCATGTTCTGCGTGTCGGTGTAACACGCCTCGACCTGCGAGACGGCGTTACGAGCGTTGGACTTCGCCGAGGCGTCCTGCGCGCGGCCGCGCTGACCGAGGAAGTTCGGCAGGGCGATGGCAGCCAGGATGCCGATGATGAGGATGACGACGAGGAGCTCGATGAGCGTGAAGCCCTGCTCGTCAGAGAGTCGGTTGCGCACGGGGTTCTCCGGGGTTGGATCGATCGCCGGCGCCCGGGAAGACGCCGTCGGTGTGTGGGTGGGGATGAAGCGCAGCTGAGCGAGAGCGTGCGCGGAGGAGACTCGATCTGGTGAGAGCGAGATGGGCGCAGGTCGCGGGTGCGGCCTGCCTCCATCCCGCTCCGGGCCCCGGCGGCAAGAGCCGCCGGGCCGGAGCGAAAGAGAAGGGGCTGACTACCAGACAGCGCCGTCGGTCTTGCAGGCGCCGTCCTTCGCGCCGGTCGGCTTCTGGCACGTACGCGAGATCGTGCCGGTGGTGCCGTCCTTGGTGATCGTGAACGTGTTGTTCGTCTTCGACTTCGCGACGATCGTGAAGCCGTCAGCGCCGACGGCGGTGATGAGGACCTGGTCGACGCCGTTGCCGATCGAGAGGCCGGTGTTGCCGAGCTCGGGAGCCGTGGTGCAGGTGGCCATCGTCTGCGTATCCGTGTAGCACGCCTCGACCTGCGAGACGGCGT
>JAURVW010001278.1 GCA_030655275.1 Solirubrobacteraceae bacterium | reverse complement strand
TGAAATGCTGTTCCGGCGTCATCGGCAACTGGTAGCCCTGCTGCGGACGGCCGGGTGCCCAGGGGCCGCGCAGGTAGCGTTTCGCGCCCTTGCCGAAGTCGCCGGCGAGCTGGCGATCGATGTAGATCGCGAGGCCGCAGTCGACGCCGTTCGGCGTGTACTCGTCGGCCGGGCACATCACGGTGACCATCTGCTCGACGAAGGCGGCTTCGTTCTGGCTGAAGCAGACATAGCCGAAAACGTTGTTCACCGCGGGTTTGGCGGGCGTTGCCGGCGCCGCGGGCGGCGTCTGCGCCAGCGCGTTGCCGGCCAGCGACGTGACCGTTGCACCTCCCGCAAAGGGCAGCGCCGTCGTCGCGCCGACCACCTGTTTCAAGAATCCCCGCCGCCTGTTCTGCGGATCCAAGTCGCTCTCGCTCATCGCTCGCTCCTGTTGTGGTGTGCCACCGCGAAGTGCGTTGGCGAGCCCAGGCTACGCGCGCCAGCAAACTTGTCTATTGCTGGGAAATGACATCTGTCATTTCAATTTGAACAATTGTTAAGTTCCAAACATGCACCAAAGAATGCCGATCAACGCACGGGCGTATCCCGGGCGTTTCGATCGATGAAGCGGTGGCTGTGTTGCCGCTCGGCGGCTCAGAGCTGGAAGCCCATCCAAAGGACCAGCCCTTCGGCGATGTCGGCGAAGAGGCCGGCGCGTTTCGGCTCGATGCGCTCGGCACTCGCCAGCTCGTGCTCGAACCACGAGGCGAAGCGTGCGACGGCTTCGCGGTCGTGGAAGGCGACCATCAGTTCGTAGTTGAGGAAAAGGCTGCGGCTGTCGAGGTTGGCCGAGCCGGCGAGGGCGAGCGTGCCGTCGATCACCGCGAGCTTGGCGTGGATCATGTGCGGCACGACCCAGATGTTCGCGCCGGCGGCCGCGAGGGCGCGCAACGCGCGGCGGCGCGCGACATCGGACAGCAGGTGGTTCGAACGCCGCGGCAGCAGCAGGTCGACCTGCACGCCGCGCCTCGCGGCGAGGCAAAGCGCGGTCAGCAGCGCCGCGTCGGGCACGAAGTAGGGCGTGATCAGCGCGATGCGGCGCCGCGCGCGGTAGGCCGCGGTGACGAGCAGCGAGTAGACCGTGTCGTCGGCCTGATCGGGGCCGGAGGCGACCATCTGCGCCATCGCGCCGGCGTGTGGTTCGGCCTTCGGGCCTTCGATCTCGGCGAGCCGCCTTGCCCCGCTCGCGAAGGCCCAGTCGTGTTCGAACAGCGCGCTCGCCTGATGCACGAACGCGCCGCCGAGGTCGAAGCTCAGGTCGTGCCACGGCGCCTTGCCGGCCGAGCCTTCGAAGTATTCGGCAGCGAGGTTGCGACCGCCGCACCAGAGGCGCTCGGTCTCGCGGCCGGCGTCGGCGAC
>JAURVW010001276.1 GCA_030655275.1 Solirubrobacteraceae bacterium | reverse complement strand
AGGCTCGCGTGACGGGGGCCACCTGACCCGTCACGCAGATCCGACAAGGAGCATTCTCCGCCATGAGCATCAGCCTCGAAAAGGGCCAGAAGATCAGCCTGAGCAAGGACGGCGGTTCCCTCACGCGCGTCAAGATGGGTCTCGGCTGGGACCCCGTCTCCGCCCCGAAGAAGGGCGGCCTGTTCAAGCGGATGGCGCCCGAGAAGCAGGTCGACCTCGACGCCTCCGCCGTGCTCCTGGACGGCCAGAAGCAGGTCGTCGACACGGTCTGGTTCAAGCAACTCCGCAGCAAGGACGGTTCGATCGTCCACACCGGTGACAACCTCACCGGCGCCGGCGATGGCGACGACGAGTCGATCCTCGTCGACCTCACGGCCGTGCCCGCGTCCGTCGAGACGCTCGCCTTCACCGTGAACTCCTTCAGCTCCCAGGGGTTCGGCGAGGTCGCCAACGCCTTCTGCCGCGTCGTCGACGAGACCACCGGCACCGAGTTCGCCCGCTACGACCTCGGCGCCCAGGGCTCCCACTCGGCGATCGTGATCGCCAAGGTCTACCGCCACGGCGGCGAATGGAAGATGGCGGCCATCGGCGACGTCGGCTCCGGCCGCACCGTCGCCGAGATCCTGCCGCTCGTGCAGCAGGTCGTCTAGCCGCACGGCGAAGCACGCGCCCGGTGCGGGCGCGTGCATCGTCGCCCCGCAGGCCGCGGGTGGGGCGCAGCGGCCTGCGCGCTCTTCGGCCACGGAGCGGGGCTCATACTCAGTTCAGCGGGAGGCCCCGCCGACCTGAGGCATGTGACGCCCAGTGCCCCATCGATGACCGCCCGGGTGTCCCGGCGCGATCTCGCCCACAACCGCCTCGTGTGGATGGCGACCGGCGCGACGGGCCTGATGATCGCCGTGCTGACGATCGCCCTCGCCGCGTTCGAGGACAGCGACCGCGCCTGGGCGCAGATCATGTTCGCCGGTGCCTACGGGCTCTTCGCCCTCTCCCTGCTGCGGCGTCAGCCTCCCGAGATCGGCGACCCCTTCAACCACGTCGTGCTCGTGTATGCGTATTCGGCGACGATCACGGGATTCGCGGTGTTCCAGCCCGGCGGCGGAATGGCGATCAGTGCCGGCATGTTCGTCGGACCGCTCATCGCCGTCCGGCTCCAGGACCGCCGACTCATCGGGCTGCACCTGCTCGCAGCCACTGGCGGCCTGGTGACGCTGGCGGTCGGCGGCGCCGTCACCGGCCTCATCGACCCGACGAGCGTGATCGGGATCGCGATCATGATCCCCGCGATGTGGGTGCTCTGCGCCGCCTGCGCGGTGGTCCTCGAAGCGTCCGAGCAGCAGGGTGAGGAGCTCGAGCGCCTCGTGCGCCGGGACCCGCTCACGGGCGTCGGCAACCGTCGCCTGCTCGACGAGCGCCTCGCACACCAGCTGGCTCGCCACAGCCGCAACGGGCAGCAGCTGTCGCTGCTCGCGCTCGACCTCAACGGCTTCAAGGCCCTCAACGACACGCTCGGCCACGAAGCCGGCGACGAACTGCTCCGCGACACCGCGGCCGCCCTCGTGCGCGCTGCGCGCCCGCAGGACACGGTCGTCCGCCAGGGCGGCGACGAGTTCTGCGTGATCCTGCCCCAGACCTCTCCGGCCCACGCCCAGCGCACGGCGAACGCGATCCGGGCGAACCTCGCCGGCACCGACACGGGCGGCCTGGTCACCACCGGGATCGGCATCGCGACCTACCCCGACGACGCCCTGGAGGAGCACGTGCTGCTGCACGTCGCCGATGAGCGTCTCATCGACGACAAGGCCGGCCGGGCCCGCCGGAACGCCGAGCGGGCCTCGGCCTCGCCGCTCGCAGAGCCCACCGGTCTGCTGGCGAAGGACCCGACGGCGTCGGAGACGGTCTCCCCGGACTAGCGTCGGCCGGGCGCGGCGGCGTCAGGCGTTGACGCCGGTCTCGCTCGCCGCGGTGAGGGAGGCGAGCTCGTCGGGCGTGAGCTCGAGCGTGAGCGACGCGGCCAGCGGGGCGACCTGCTCGACGGTGCGGGCGCTCGCGAGCGGTGCGACGACGGTCGGCTGGGCGCGCAGCCAGGCGAGCGCGACGGAGGCGACCTCGACCTCGTGGGCCTCGGCGACGGCGTCGAGCGCCTCCAGCACGGCCGGTCCGCGGGGTTCACCCAAGTAGGCCGAGGCGCTGCCGGCGCGGGCGGACTCGGTGTCGGCTCCGCCGGGGCGGTACTTGCCGGTGAGGAAGCCCGAGGCGAGCGCGTAGTACGGCACGACGGCGAGCTGGCCGTAGGCCGCGACCTCCTGCTCGTCGGTCTCGTAGTCGCGCTCGACGAGCGAGTACTTGGGCTGCAGCACCGACGGCTTGGCGAAACCCTCCCGTTCGGCGACGTCGAGCGCCTCGCGCAGTCGCTCGGCACTGAAGTTCGACAGGCCGATCGCGCGGATCTTGCCTTCCTTCACGAACCCGTCGAAGGTCGCGAGCGTCTCGACGAGATCGCCGCCGTCGTCCTTGTGCGCGTAGAAGAGGTCGACCGTGTCGAGCTGCAGGCGCCCGAGCGACTCGTCGAGGCCGGCCTTCAGCGTGCCGGGACGCAGGTCGTCGAAGCCCGGGCGCATGCCGACCTTCGTGGCGACGATCGTCTCGTCGCGGGCGCCGCGGTCGGCGATCCACCGGCCGAGGATCGTCTCGGACTGCCCGCCCTTGCCGCCGTTGATCCAGGCCGCGTACACGTCCGCGGTGTCGACGAAATGGATGCCGGCGTCTCGCGCGGCGTCGAGCACCGCGAAGGACTGGGCCTCGTCGGCCGTCCAGCCGAACACGTTGCCGCCGAGGGAGAGGGAGGGAAGTTCGATAGCCATGGAACCGACGCTAGTCCCGCTTCGGTGCCTGCTCGGCGCTCCGACCTCGCTGGGCCGGTCGCCGCTGGCCCTGGCCGCTCCCGCGCCGTACACTCACGCGCGGTCGCGATGAGACCGATCTTGCTCGCGTCATCGTCGACGCGCCAAACCAAGCCGCCAGACGGGTTTTCGATTCAGGAGCGTGCGGGCGCGGCCGACCAACGAACTGACGCGGTCCGCCGGCCGTACCTAACGCCGATAGGTTCCTGCCCCCATGCGCCGCTCGCTCCGCCGCACCGCCCTGCTCGCGGTCGCCTCCGTCCTGCCGTTCCTGACGGTCACCACCGCCGCTCACGCCGGCTACGCCGTCGACAAGGACGAGCTCAAGCAGGTCGGTCCCGGCCTCACGCAGATGCGGACGTTCGAGGGCTCGAGCCGCAACAACGGCACCACCTTCACCGACCAGGTCGGCTACTCCGTCGGCCCGGCCCTGAGGCCCGGCGCCCCGACGGCGACCCCTGGGATGAACATCCTCAGCCAGGTGGGGCACTGCGACGGCGTCGAGCACACGACGCCGCGCCCCTATTACGTGAAGTACGAGCCGGCCTGCAACTGGAATCCACCGTCGGATTGGCTCACGCAACCGGGCGCCACCCACGGAATCACCGACTTCGACACCTACTACGTGTCCAACAACAAAGACCTGTCGATCACGATCGCGGACGGCCGACTGCGGCACGCGATCGGTGGCTCGACCCCGCTGGACCCGGCCGCCAATCCCCTCGTCTACATCCCGCGGTCCTTCTCGTACCGCATCATCAGCCCCTACGACCCGGTCACCTGCCGCAAGCAGAACGACAACAACTGCTCGGAGGGCGTCTGGCATTCCTCGGTCGACGCGGATGGTCGGGCCAACGCGCAGTCGGTCTGGCACGGCCCCCTCAACATGGGCGCGAACTCCTACGGCTACACCTTCGAGGTCAGCCGGATCGCGACGTCGACCTTCAAGCAGAACGCCACGACGTCGGCCCAGAGCATCGACATCTTCGACGCCGGCACCGACAACTTCGGGCAGCTCCTCGGCAGCGCCGACCCCACGAAGCTCGAAGCCCGTCGCCTGTGTGCGCCGAGCCGCATCGCCGTCGGTGACGTCTCCGGGAACGCCTCGACCCCGCGCGAGATCGTGCGCTTCGGCCCCGACTGCTCCGGCTACACGAGCTCGACCCAGTTCGAGGAGTCCACGGCCTCGCTGCCCAACGGCATCGAGGTGTGGAAGCGCCCGATCAGCACCACGGCATACGGCTTCTCGGCCACCTCGCCGAAGCCCGTCCGCCTCCCGACCTACGAGGGCGTCTCGCCGAAGATCAGCGACCTGCAACTCGCCGATCTCAACGCCGACGGCCAGGACGACTTCATCATCGGCTTCTCCTCGCCGGGCGGATACGCGATCGCGCTCTCGGGTGAGGGCGATCCCGCTGCGGGCGACCTCGCTCCGGCGGCCCTCGGCTACAAGCTCACGCGCGGCACGTACCTGAAGGACGTGCCCGTCACGCAGGTCGCGGCCCGCGACATCTCGACGACCGCGTCGCGCTACCCGACGCCCGTTCGCAAGGACGTGCTCCTGGCCACGTCCCGCGGCCTCATCGCCTTGGAGAACGACGGCGGCGGTGAGCTCGTCCCCTACGAGGCGACGAACCTGAACGCCGCCAGCACGGGCGCGGCGCTCGACCGGGCGGCGATCGTCGCCGGACCGGTCGAGCGGTTCACGTTCGGGCAGGTCGACAACGACACGAAGGACGACCTCGTCACCTACGACGGCACGAAGATCGCCTTCAACCACGGCGTGAGCAAGGGCCCGACGATCACGAAGGTGGAGGCCGACCGCACGCAGGCCCTCACCGGTGACGCCATCAAGTTCACGCTCACGCAGACCACGGGGCTGCCGGCCGACACCCTGTTCCAGGAGCGCGTGGCGCGAGTACGGGTCGACCTCGACAACGACGGCAAGGCCGGTGAGACCGGCGAGCCCGTCATCTCCGGCGACACGCTCGTCGCCGACGGCTTCACCTGGACGCCGAACGCCGCCGGCACGTTCCGCCCGGACGTCTACGTCGAGAACCCCGCCGGCGAGTCGACGAAGGTCACGCTCGGCTACGACATCAACGTCACCCAGCCGCTCACGCTCGCCAACCTCAGCGGCAGCCAGCTCGCCGGCGAGCGCGACCTCGCACATCCCTGGAACTTCGCGGCGACCGTCTCGGGCGGCACCCCGCCCTACACCTACGCGTGGACCGCGACGGGCGGCGGCTCGCCGGCCAGCGGCACCGCGGCCACGTTCGCGCCGATTTTCTCGGCCGCCGGCTCCAAGACGGTCTCGGTCACGGTGAAGGATGCGCTGAATGCCAGCGTCACCAAGACCCAGACGATCCGGGCCGCCGACCCGCTGCTGACGAGCGTCAGCGGCGCGCCGGCCAACCCGCCGCAGGTCGGCGACGCGCTCACGCTCACCGCCCAGACCTCCGGCGGCGTGGCCCCGTACACCCACGCCTGGTCGCTCGGCACCCCGAACGTGCTCGCCTTCACGACCGGGGCGACCGGCGCCGCGGCGTCGTTCGACGCCTCCGGCGAGGGCGTCACGAAGGCCTCCGTCGCCGTGAAGGACGCGTCGGACACCGCCTCCTCGCCGAGTCCCGCCGAGACGACGATCACGGTCGTCCCGAAGCTCGCCGCCACCTTCCTCGGCCCGACGGCGCCCGAGCCCGGCATGCCCGCCGTGTTCAGCGCGACCGGCCGGGTCTCGGGCGGCTTCGGCGGCTACACCTACGCCTGGTCGGTCACGCGTGCCGGCGGAGCCAGCGCCGCCGCCGACTTCACGGCCGGGGGCACCACCGGCGCGACCTTCTCCCCCACCTTCACGCGCCCCGGCAGCTACGCGTTCTCCCTGCGCGTGACCGACGGCCGCGGCCGCTTCGTCGACTCGGCCCAGACCGTCAAGGTCGCCGCGCCGCTCACCGGCACGATCGACTCGAGCAACACGAGCCCGCAGGCCGGCGAGACGGTCGACCTCACGGCTCGCCCGACCGGCGGCGTCCCGCCCTACACCTACCGCTGGGACGACGACACCCCCTCCGGCTTCGACGCCGCGCTCGGCACGGCCGCGACGGCCTCGGTCTCCTACCCGACCCCCGGCAGCCGCACCGTCACGCTCGAGGTGACCGACGCCAGCGGCGTGAAGGCCGACCTCACCCGCCTCGTCGGCGTCGCCGTGCAGCTCACCGCCGACTTCACCATCGCCACGGCGCAGCCCGCGCCCGGCCAGGAGGTGCTCGCCGACGGCGGCGACACCCGTGGCGGCAAGCCGCCCTACGCGTTCGCCTGGACCCTCGACGGCGCGCTCGTCGCAGGTCAGACGGGCCCCGAGCTGCGTCGCACGTTCACCGCGCCCGGCCGCCACACGCTGTCGCTCACGGTGACCGACGACCTCGGCCGCACCGACGGGCCCGTCGTCCGCGCGTTCAAGGTCGCGGCGCCGGTCGCCCCGCGGATCGACGTGAGCGACGAGCATCCGCAGGCCGGCGGCGACATCACGCTCGACGCCTCCGGGTCCACGGGCGGCCTGTCGCCCCGGACCTTCTCCTGGGACCTCGACGGCGACGGGGTCTTCGAGACGACCCCGACGACGACCGCCACCCGCACCCTCGCGCTCCCATCCGCCGGCGTTCGCACGGTCGGCCTGAAGGTGACCGACGACGACGGCGTCTCCGAGACGACCACCCGCGCGATCACCGCGACCGTCCGTCTGAAGGCCGACCTCACCGCCACGCCGAGCATCGCCCGCCCCGACGAGAAGATCACCTTCAGCGCGGCCGGGACCTCCGGCGGCGGCGGCCCGAGCACCTACGCCTGGGATCTCGACGGCAACGGCACGTTCGAGACCACCACCGAGGACGGCGCGCCGAGCGTGGTGCGCGCGTTCTCCTCCCCGGCCGACGTGACGGCCTCGGTCCGCGCGACCGACCCCTACGGCCACAGCTCCGTGGCGACGGCTCGGTACAGCGTGGCGCCGCCCCTCACCGCCTCACTGACGGCGCCGCTCGACGTGGAGGTCGGCGACGACGTCGCCCTCGACGCGTCGGCGAGCGCCGGCGGCGTCGGAGCGAAGACCTACGCCTACGACCTCGACGGCAACGGCTCCTACGAGACCGACGGCGGCTCCTCGGCGACGACGAAGACCAGCTTCAAGGTGCAGGGCGCTGCGGTCGTGAAGGTGCTCGTGACGGATGCCCGCGGCCAGACGGCCCTCGCCGACACCGTCGTGCGGGTGGCCGAGCGGCTCGACCTCAAGGTGGCGAGCACCACGCGCATCGCGACCGACTCGAAGGCCCTCTTCGATGCCCGCGACACGACCGGCGGTACCGCGCCGCTGCAGTTCAGCTGGGACCTCGACGGCGACGGCAGCTTCGAGCAGGACGGGCGGGCGCCGTTCGTCGAGGTGAGCTACCCGACCGTCGGCAAGCGCACCGCGACGATCCGCGTGACCGACGCGATCGGCCGCACGCGCAGCACCACCCGCGACATCGAGGTCGTCCCGGCCTGCACGAACGAGTTCGTCTTCCCCATGGGCAAGGTGACCGCCGAGCCCGGCGTCTGCCTGCGGTTCACGGGCAGCGGTGACAACCTGCGGTACGTCTCGAACGGCTCCGTCCGCCTCAACGGCCAGCTCCTCAGCGGCTCGGCCATCACGATCATCCCGCCGACCGCCGCGGTGCCCGGCGGTCGCATCCAGGGCGACCAGGTGAAGGTGGTCGTCCAGGGCGTGACGCTGTGGTCGAACCGCCTGGACTGGAAGCTCCCGGACGGCGTCGCCGGTGAGGAGTTCCCGATCGTCGGCATCGGCTTGCCGGAGAACGGCGTCAAGCTCCTCGGCCTCGAGGTGCAGGGTCGCCTGTCGCTGGCGATCGGCATCTCGAAGACCGGCACCGCCTACGTACGGCTGCGCGGCAACCTCGCCATCCCGTCGTTCAAGATCTCGCCGGAGGAGAACTCCACGTCGGTCACCGGCGCGTTCTCGCTGCGGATCGACAAGGACGGGGTCCACACCGACAACGTCCTCATGCGGGTCGAGTCGGCCTACCTCGGCAGCGTGAAGGTCAACGACGTGTGCCTCTCGTACCTGGCCGCCGGCATCGCCGAGGCCGACTCCGCCCGCTGCGAGCAGTTCGAGGACTTCCGCGGCGCGCCGTTCCTCACCTGCGCGAGCGACGACACCACGGAGCGCTGGGACGGCACCGTCGACGTCACCCTTCCGGGCTCCGACGTGGGCCTGGCCGCCTCCGGAGGCCTCGCGAACGGCAGCCTCTCGAGCCTCGCGCTCAAGGGCGAGTTCGCCCGTCAGATCCCGCTGAAGCCGGGCGTGGCCTGGCTGAAGGGGATCGCGGCCGGTGTCTGCCTCAAGCCGCAGCTCAAGATCAAGGGCTCGGCGAAGATCGGCGTGATCCCGAAGGGCCCATCCGCGGAGGCCATCACGGCCAGCGGCTCCTTCGAGTACAACGACGCCTACGAGGGCAAGCCGTGGTCGATCACCGTGCGCGGCGGCATGGACGTGATGGACCGCAACGTCGGTGACGCCTACCTCGGCCTCGACGGCGACTCCACGGCGTCGTTCGGCTGGAAGTCCGGGATGAGCTTCCCGGGCCCCACCCTGCCGATCGCGACGATCGACGGCAGCATCGACGGCTGGATCGAGCTCGGCAAGCAGGGCCGGTTCAACGTCGAGGGCAACGTGCGCGCGTGCGTCGTCGAGCTCCTCTGCGCGAGCGGCCAGGCCGTCGTCTCGACCGAGGGCGTCTCGGCCTGCATCACCCTCTTCGAGGCCCGCATCTACTACCCGGTGGTGTGGCCGCCGGACTACGACTACTACGACGTGAAGATCCGCGGCGGCTTCGGCTACCGCTGGGGCAACTCGAACGTCAGCGTGATGGCCGCCTCGTGCGACATCGGGCCGTGGCGTGCGAAGAAGTCGACGCTCGCCACCCGGTCGCAGACTTCAGGGGCGACGCGCTCCTTCGAGGTCGCCGAGGGCCAGCCGCTCGCCGCCCTGCGGGTCGCGGGCGACGGCGCGGTGCCGAAGATCACCCTTCGCGGGCCGAACGGCGAGACGATCTCGTCGGATCCTGCGAAGCCCGGCGTCTACGTCGAGGGCAAGCACATGCTCTACGAGGACGAGGCGACGACCTCCACCCAGGCGATGGTCTTCAAGCCCGCGCCCGGTGTGTGGACCGTCGAGGCGCAGGCCGGCAGCACGCTGAAGGGCGAGCTCGAGCAGGCCGACTACGTCGGGCCGACCTCCGTCTACGGCAAGGTCGACGGCCGAAGGGACAAGCCGGTCCGCACCGTCGACTACGCCTACAGCGTGCAGCCCGACACCACCGTGCGACTCGTCGAGCTCGGCGTCGCCGAAGGCGCGCGCCAGACGCTCGGCACGCTGAAGCCCGGCGCCTGCCCGGCACACATCCGGGTGCAGGGTGCCGGCGGCAAGGGGCCGAAGGTCGCCTGCGGCAAGCTGTCGTTCCGCCCGACCGACGGCAAGGGTGGCCAGCGCAAGCTGCAGGCCGAGATCCTTCGCGGCGGCGTGGTGGTCGACACCGTCGATGCCGGGAGGTTCGAGGTCTCCGCCCCGAGGCCGCTCGGTGCCGCCACGAACCTGCAGATGCGTCGCACGGCGCGCGGCGCGACGACCACCTGGTCGCCCGTGCGCGGCGCCGTTCGCTACGACGTGGTGACGACGCAGGCCGAGACCGGCACCGTCCTCTCGGCCGCGAAGAAGATCTGCCGCCGCTCGACCGTGCTCAAGCTCGCGAACGACCAGTCCGTGACGATCACGGTGCGCGCCGTCGACGCCGCGGGCAAGGTCGGCCTGCCGGCGCGGGTGACGCTCAAGGCGAAGAAGCCGACGGCCGGCCCGATCCGCGCTCGCCGCGCGGGCTGCTGAGGCCAGGGACTAGCGTCGCGAGCATGTGCCACGACCACGATGCCCGTCCGCCCGAACTCCCTGCGCATCGCGTGCTGCCGAGGCTGGCCGGCGGGGCCGGGGCCGAGTCGCTCCAGACGACCTCGGCCGACGGCACCACCGTCGACCTGGCCTTCGCGGAGACGCCGGAGTCGAAGGGCCCGGCCGTGGCGATCCTGCCGGACGTGCGCGGCCTGAGCCCCTTCTACCGCACGCTCGCCGAGCGCTTCGCGGCGGCCGGTCACTACGCGATCGTGGTCGACAACATCGGCCGCACCGACCCGCTCCCGCGCGAAGA